>NZ_JBHVDX010000103.1:0-32273 GCF_042802555.1 Streptomyces sp. NPDC057474
AACCTGCCACGAGCGGTTCGCGGCGCCCCCTCTCCAATGTCCGGGTCGGCGCCGGGTGTCACGTGGCCACCGTGCCGAAGCGGATGTCGTACGCGCCGCCCTTGCCGTACGCGCCGCCCTCGTCCCCGTGCAGCGTGGTGAGCGTGCGCTCCGCCTCCGTCACGAGGTCGGCCCGCTGCTGCTCGGTGAGACGGCCGAAGGGTTCGAGGGTGAGGACACCGGCGTCGAGCTTCCAGATGCCGGCCAGGAAACCGTCGACGAGGAAGGTGCGGTAGGCCTGATTCCCTTGCCAGGAACGGCCCTTGAGGTCCGGCGGAACCACGCGGGAACGGTCGGCGTGGGAGAGGAGCAGATTGTCGAACTCGGGGAGCAGCCGGGGCGGGGCCGGGGTCTCCGGGTCGGGGCGAGGCGCATCCGGGAGGTCGAAGAGTTCGGTGTCGCTGTCGTCACGGAAGACGAGCAGCTCCGGGCGCAGCCGTTCGAACGCCTCGCGCAGGCGGGTCAGTCCGGCCCAGGTCTGCATGTCCTTGACGGAGGCGGGCCCGAAGGCGGCGAGATAGCGCCGGACGACGGTCTCGGGCGCCGGGGCCTTTTCGGCGGGGCGGCCGAGCCAGTGCTCGGCGGTGGTCAGGGCGACCTGCCCGCTCATCCCCCACAGGCCCCGCGGGGTGACCTGGACGAGCGGCAGCCGACAGCGCGCGGCGACACCGAGGGCGAACGGGTCGGCGTCGGGCCACTCAACGAGCAATGCCTCACGCAACTGCTTCAGGGTGCGCGGCTCATCCTCGACGAGTTCCCGCGCGATGGCCGCGAGCCGGTCGAGATCGACGCCGGCCAGCCCCTTGCGGAACAGGTTCAGCTCCCGCTCCCGGGCCGGCTGCACCAACGGCCGCAGGGTCAGGCAGTCCTCGGCGGTGTGCGTGTGGATCGTGGACCGCATGGTGACGATACGCACGACGTCCCGGTCGGCCATGAGCGCCGACAGCTGCGCGGGTGCGAAGCCGTCCAGTCGGGCGGCGAGTGCGTAGTACGGCGGCCGCACGTTCTGCGCCTGCAGTCCGAGGAGGTGCGCGACGGCGTCTTGGGCGGACATGGGCGGGGGCGCCGAGCGGGTGGCGTTGTCGGAGGCGGGCTTGGCGGAGGCAGCCTCCGCGGAGGCAGTCTTGACGGAGGCGGGCTTGTCGGAAGCGGGCTTGGCGGAAGCGGGCTTGGCGGAGGCAGTCTTGGCGGGGGCAGCCTCGGCGGACACGGGTGCCCGGTGGAGCACGAGCTGGCGGGCCAGGGTCGCGCGGTTGAGGGCGTGGGTGCCGAGCCGGGGGGCGGCGGTCTGGGTCGCCTTGTTCGTCATGCCGGGCACGCTAGCGGGGATTAAGGACAGGATCTGTCCTCGACAGCCGGGTCTCGGCCCCCCTTCCGGCCGTATTCCTTCCGCGCGACCCTCCCTCGTCGCCTCCTCCCTACCCCTCCTCCCCCGCCGCCTCCTCCCTCCCGCCTCGTCGCCTCCTCCCTACCCCTCCTCCCCCGCCGCCTCCTCCCTCCCGCCTCGTCGCCTCCTCCCTCCTCGCCAACTCCCTCCCCCGCTTCCCGTTCGGCGTTCGTTTCCCCACTTCTCGTCCACCCCTCACCGACTCCCGCGGCGTTTGCCCCGTATATCCTGCTCGGTGATCACACAGTCGTACGTGTACGCGCAACTCGGGAGGCACCCGCGATGGCCGATCGACGCGCCCGTCCGGCCTCGAAGAGCGCCGGACCAGCCGCGAGGGGCGGCCGAAAGTCCGGCTGGCGCCGCGCCCTGCCCCCTCCGTCGACACCACCCGCCGAGCCGACGACGCCCAGCCCGGAACCGGCGGCGCCGGCCGAGCGGGCGGCCAGCGTGGTGGAGGCGGCCCTGTACCAGGACGGCGTACGCGTCGCCTCCCCCGCCACACTCGCGGACACCTACCGCGAGCTGCGGGAGGCACCGGCCGGCATGGCGTGGATCGGGCTGGCCCGCCCGACCGAGGGCGAACTCCTCTCCCTGGCAGCCGAGTTCGACCTGCACCCGCTCGCCGTCGAGGACGCGATGGAGGCGCATCAACGCCCGAAACTGGAGCGCTACGGCGACACCCTCTTCGTCGTCCTGCGCGCCGCCCGCTACCTCGACGCGTCCGAGGAGGTCGACTTCGGCGAGCTGCACGTCTTCGTGGGGCCGGACTTCGTCATCACTGTCCGGCACGGCGCGGCACCCGATCTGTCGGCCGTCCGCCGCCGGATGGAGGAGACCCCGGAGCTGCTGAAGCTCGGCCCCGAAGCGGTCCTCTACGCCATCCTCGACGCGGTGGTCGACGGGTACGCGCCCGTCGTCGCCGGTGTGCAGAACGACGTCGACGAGATCGAGACGGAGGTCTTCCGCGGCGACCCGGAGGTCTCCCGCCGCATCTACGAACTCTCCCGCGAAATGGTCGAGTTCCAGCGCGCCACCCGACCCCTCGTCGGCATGCTCCACGGCCTCATGGCCGGCTTCACCAAATACGAGACGGACGAGGAACTCCAGCGCTACCTCCGCGACGTCGCCGACCACGTCACCCACACCAGCGAGCGCGTCGACGTCTTCCGCCAGGCCCTCGCCGACATCCTCACGGTCAACGCCACCCTCGTCACCCAACAACAGAACGCGGAAATGCGAGCACTGGCGGAGGCGGGCTTCGAACAGAACGAGGAGATCAAGAAGATCTCTTCGTGGGCGGCGATTCTGTTTGCTCCCACGCTGGTCGGAACTATTTACGGCATGAACTTCGAGAACATGCCTGAGTTGGGCTGGAGCTTCGGATACCCCTTCGCGATCGGCCTGATGGGGGTGGTTTGCGTAAGTTTGTACGTGATTTTCAAGCGGCGGGACTGGCTCTGAGTCCATCTTGCCGAGCTCAGCTCTTGTGCGGTCTTTGCTCTCGCACCGGTCACGGATCGGGTCAAAATCAGCCCTGGGGAGTCTCTGGGGAGAAGTGATGCGGGTGATCTCGTCTACCTGCCTCCGTTGAACCCCTGACCAGTACTTTTGCCCTCCTGAAGCCGCTGGGGAGAATCCGGGGAGAATCTGCCGACGGCACGGGCCCTGTACCGGCAACTTCGTCGCCGCCCCGTTCCACGCCACGAGTCTCGCCGGTATCCGTTGCTACATCCGCAATGGACAACAGACCGTGACATTGGCTCCATGGATGGAGCCACAAGCCTCCGGCCCTGTGCGGCCGCCATAATGGAGGCATGACCTCCCACCCGCAGCACTCCGGACCCGGGACGAGGAACCTCTCTGGCGCGGACGCCGAGGACCTCGCGCTGTACCGGGAAAAGTTCCGACGCCGTCTACCGGAGTCGCTGGACGAGCTACACGGACCGACCCGCGGTGTCGTGGAGCTACCGCTGCACCTGGCCTGGTCCGGAATGACCTCATACGACCTGGGTAAACCTCGCCAGCGCATGGGCCTGTACCGCACCGTCCTGCACGAGGGCCTGCACGACGACCTCCCCAGCTACCTCAACCGGGACCTGCTCCTCAAGTTGTGGCCGGTGCTGCGCACCCTCGTCGGCCGCACCGTGCGCACCGTGTGGGAGGACACCTTCCCCGAGCTCGCCTCCCGCACCCGGGCGGCCGCGTGACGGACATGCCGGAGCTGCACGCGCGGCTCCTGGCGGATGTGATCGCACTCGGTTCGCCGTATCCACTGGTTCTCACCGGTGGATACGCCGTGCGGGCACACCGCCTCGTGAACCGCCCCAGCCAGGACCTCGACGTCGCTACCGAGAACCCGGCACCCATGGCCGACATCGCAGCCACGCTCCGCGCCGGCCTGGAAGCCCGCGGCTGGAAGGTACACGCGTTGGAGACCGCCCCGCTGTCCGCCCGCTTCACCGTGGCCGACCCGGCCACCGGGCAAGAATGCGAAGTCGACATCCTCAAGGAGATCTTCTGGCGGCCGGTCGCCCAGAGCCCGTACGGGCCCGTCCTCGCGGAGGAGGACGTGATCGGGACCAAGGTCCGCGCTCTCGCCGACCGCGGAGCGCCCCGTGATCTGATCGACGTGTTCGCAGCCTCCCGCCGCTGGACCAATGCCGAGCTCGAAGAGTTCGGCCGCCGCCACGCCCGCGGCCGCTTCGAGCGCGAGGATCTGCAGGCGAATCTGACGGGCGCCGAGTGGACCGACGACGAAGCCTTTTCCGCCTACGGGCTCGACGACGCCACGATCATCGCTCTCCGCGCTTGGGCCGTGGAGTGGGCTGACGACCTCGCGACCCGTCTCCTCGAGGAGGCCAATGATCCGGACATCGACTGATCACGTCCGGATGAGATCACATCTGCAATCGATCAGCGTAAGAACCAGGAAGTGAGTAGGTAGCAAAGGCTCTCACACCGCGAGACTGAGGTGACGTGCCCTGGTGAGCGCGACGTAGAGCGCACGGTGGGCCTCGTCGGCGGGATCGAGACCGTTCCGGAGCACGGCCGTGTCGGCCTCCTCCAGCCTGACGCCGACCCGGTCCCACTCCCGCCCCTTCGTCTGGTGGCAGGTCATGCCGGGAATCAGCCCCTCGTGGGCGACCTCCAGCCTCGTCCGCAGATTGGCGAAGGCGGCCCGGGGCGTCCGTTTCTGGCCCTCCGACGGCTCGACGGGCGTCATGGTGACCATTGTGGCTACCAAGTCGGTCCAGATCGTGACTTCCGAACGATAGCGGCGTCGGTGACACCCTCGACCAGGACGAGACGATCCGCGAAGAGAGCGGCGGACCGGCTCGCATCCGGATGGAGCCGAGTCTTCCGCAGCGTGACGTCACGGTGCTTGGTCGGCACGACGTCGGCAACGGCACGGCACACCCTTCCTTCCGCCGTCCGGCGCACGACGACGAGTTCCTCCGGGGCGCAGGACGTTATGACGTCCGTCGCGTGGCTGGAGAGGATGACCTGCAGCTCCGGCCGCTCCTTGACGGTCCTACGCAAGTATCGGACAAGGGCGTGTTGCAACTGCGGATGGAGGTGCGCCTCGGGCTCTTCTATGACGACCGTTGCGTGGAAGGGCTTCGTACCGAAGAAGGAGTCCTCCTCCGACTCGGCATCGGCCTGCGCCTGTTCGAGGTTCCGGGCCGCCTGCTGGATCTCTTCCTCCGCCGTGAGGGGCGGCAGATCAGGGGCATCCGAGTGAGGCCAGGCAGTATCCTGCGGAAGCCCGGTGGAGTCAGGTATCGCCGCCAGGGTTACGGCTATGTGCAACAGGTTCACATATCCCAACCCGGACACTTCGAGAGGCCGGGCGAAGGTGCGCCCCTCCATCACGGCAAGCATGAGCTCCAGCACGCGGGCGAGGTAGGTATCGTCGATGACCTGGCCGCGTATGTACGGCCACTGGGGACTTACCCCGGCCGAGAGATCCGTCATGTAGCCGCGAATCCGCGCCTCGACCGCATCGATGATGCCTTCCTTGGCCAGATTCTCCAGCAGTTCGGAGGCCCGTGCCCGGAGACCCACGAGGTTCCGGGTGCCGCTCAGGCGCTGCTGTTCGGCACGAAGCAGTTCCACGAGGATCCGTGCCTCGCGGCGGGCCAGCTCGTCCAGGGGATGACGCCAGGCCGGCAGGTAGATGAGTTTGTACGGATCCAAGTCCAGAGACCTGCCGTGCGCCGCATCGACCTTCGTGGCGACGCTGCCGAGCCTGCGGCTCAATCTGACACCCCAGCTCTGGGCGACCGCACCGAGCCGTTGGTGGCCGACAGCGTGCAGCTGGCGTCCGAGGCGCCCTTCCTCGGCGAGACTGTCGGCCAGTCTGTACACCACCTCGATGGCACGGCTGGAGCCTTCGGGCGCGAGCGTGGCGGATCCGTACCTCGGCAGGACCGGGAAGCGGGAACTGGGATGAGCGAGGTAGAGCGCATCCGTGAGCGTCGTCTTTCCGGCGCCGTTGGCCCCGACCAGAACACTGAAACGGCCGGGCAGGTAGCAGACCATCTCGCCCTCCGTGCTCGCCCGGAACCCGCTCACCGCGATGCGACTCAGGTGCACCATGCCCCCCCATGGACAAGAAGTACGTCGATAGTCATCATCGCCCCCCACACTGACAACTCACGGCTCTGCGCGCTCATTTGCGGTCAGAGAATGCCCGGACTGCCCTCGGGTGGGCTACTGGTCAGCGCCAGTCCCGGCCCCTGTGTGTCGTGGTCGTCCGGTCTGCCTACCAGTCAGCCCCCTAACGGGGCACTTGGACGCTTGAGTATCGGGAGAGTTCCCATGATCTGAGTGGCAGCGCTCGGGCTTGTTCACCACGGACGCTGCCCTCTGTGGTCAACGAGCACCTCGTATCCGCCTTCTCGGCTATCGGCGGCAGACGAGCCGGTAGCGAATGGGCAGGATGCTGGAGACGAACACGTGGACGGCGTGGCTGATGTGGAGGTGTAAGGCACAGACACTGCCAGGAACAGGCAGTCGGTAGCGGACCGTGAGTGTGGAAGCAGCGGGCGAGACGGCACGGGACCCGAGCCCTGGGGAGGCTCGGGTCCCTTCACGGAAGTGTCAGGTATTAGGGCTGTGGGCCAGCGCGCGGGCCTTGGCCGCCCACTCCCCCATCCTCGTCATAGCGGAGGTCAGTTGCTTCACCGCAGCGGAGATCTCCTTCACCGGTTTGCGGAGGTGCCGGCTCACCCGGACCATGGCGCCCGCCGAGGTGCCGAACGAGCCCATCTGTGCCAGACCGTGCTGCGCAGCTTCGTCCAGGGACATGAGCTGCTCCAGGAACTCGTCCGCCCCATCGCCTCGTTCGTCGGGCGGCGTCATCTCGATGAGGCCCAGCGCGGCCCGTACCCCGCTGTCCAGCGTCGTCATGCGCTCCGCGAACGCCGCGGCGACGGCGTTCAGTTCGCTGGCTGGCGCGCTGATCGTCTCCGCGTACCGGGCGACGGCAGCGAGCCGCGCGCTCATGGGCGCGTTCGCCTGGGCCAGATCGAGCATCTCGCTGCCGGACTGCTCGGTCAGCACTCCGATCGTCTCGACCGTCTTCGTGATCGCCTCCATGTCGGCCGCCATCTCGTCGAGCCCGTCCTCGATCACGGCGAAGTCGTCGAGCAGACCGGGCGAGTCCTCGTCCTCGGCCTGACCGCCGTCGCCGATCTCCGAGGCGGAAGCCGGTTCGTCACCGGTGTGGAGCCCGCGCAGCACCCGTGCCGGTGTGAGGAGTTCGAAGCCGTCGCGGAGCCCGGCCTCCAACGCGCTCTCGATCTCCTTGCGGGCTCCGGCCAGATGACTGCGCGTCCGCTGGTAGCGGATCGTCCGGATCGACGCGATATCGAAGGGCAGTTGACCGGCCTCCCCGATGTGGATCGTCGGCTTTCCGGTGATGTGCCGCAGCCCCAGCTCGTACATCACGTTGGGGTTGCCACCGCTGACGTCGGCGACGACCAGGTCGGACTCGACGACGTATCGGCAGATCTGCTCGTTGATGTCACCGGCGTGCGTGATGCCGTCGGCGCGCACGGCGCTGATGCCGTGCTTCGCGCAAGCAGGTGCGATCACCTGCTCGAAGATGCCAAGGTGGTGCTCGTACGCCTCCCGCTCGGGGCTGCCGTGCTCGGCGTACGGGTCGCCGATGGGGCCGACGACGAAGCACTTGCGGGGCTGGTCGGACTCCTGTCGGAGCATCTGTGACGTGATCATGCGGGAACCTCCGATGCGCGGGTGTGGATGTCGTGGGCCTGCTCTGCCGGCACCGCGCCGTCCTCCAAGGGGACGGCGTACACCGGCCGTTCCTCAATGCCGAGGGTCCGCAGCAAGTAGGCGGTGGGAATGCGGTAGCGTCCGCCGACCCGCAGCACGGGGCACGGGAAGGCACCGAGGCGGATCAGCTTGTACGCCGTCGCGGGGCAGATGTCGAAAGCGCGGGCAGCTGTGCGCAGGTCGACGCTCAAGGGCAGGTCGAAGGCCTCCGCGAAGCCGAGCGGCGGGCCGGACCGCCCGCTCACCTCCGGACTCCCGCAGGGCGTAGGACCAGCGTGCCGATGAGGTCGGCCTCCTCGTGGCGGCGGGCCCGGAACACCAGGTCGGGCAGGCGGGTACCGATCCGTCGGTCGCCCTGCCGGGGGCGCGCCTCGGCGAAGCGAAGCGTGGCGTACAGGCCTTCGCGCTGGGGCGGGGGCGTGATGTGTACTTCCCAGCCCTGGGGCGGGCGGCGCCGTTCCTCCGGCAGGACGGTGGCGTTGCGGGCCTCGGCGAAAGCACCGAGGTCGATGACGGGGATCTCCCGCGTGACGCGGTTCGCGTAGGCCCACATGCGGTTCACTGCCTCCTTGATCAGGCGGACGCCTGTGTCCGGGTCGTCCGGGTCCGCCGTGTCGAGGGCAGCGAGCACGGCCAGGACCGCCTCCATCTCCAGGTCGGCCCGGTCGACCCGCTGCCAGGTGCGCAGGATCCGTCGCAGGTTCCGGTACACCCCGGGCAGGACCAGCCAGAGGAGGAGCAGTCGTCCGGTGTCGTCACCGTCCCGCGACTCCCGCCGGGCCTGGGTGACGGCATGTCGCCAGACCGCCGCGCCCAGCGCCGCGTCCCGTTGTGGGCCGTAGAGTGCCCTCCTGCTCTCCTCCACGGACAGCGGGACCTCTCGGGAACCGACGTGCACGATGAGGGACGGCTGCGGGGCATCGGGGGGTCCGAGGACATCCCGGTTGATCCGGGCAAAGAGGCTCGTGGGTCCGGTCGAGGTCATCCCTCCTCCTTTCCGGCCTCGTCGGGACGGAGGTGCGCCAGGGCGGCAGCGGCTCGGTCACAGGCACGTGCGAGGCCGATCAGCGCCGGCCGCACGGCCGTGTGCCACGTCGTGCGGGCCGGGTGCGCCGTCCCGTTCCGGCGCAGGGACCACGCGGCGGGCGCGGCGGGCGGGTGGAAGTGAATGCCGCCGTACACAGCGTGTCCGACGTTCACTCCGTAGTCCGCCCACTGGCTCTCACCCCGCTCGCGCCAGGGCGGGGCCTCGTGGGGGGCCGTCACCGGGCGGGCCCGGAGCCGGCGGGCGGAGGGGGCACGGGCAGTCCGACGGTGAGACCGCCGACGATGTCCCGGCCGACGGCGGCTCCCTGGTGCACGTACTGGGACAGGCACGTCCGGCTCGGGGCGCCGGCGTCCGGGGAGGGCTTCGGCGCCGGCGCCTCCGCCATGGCCGATTGCACATCGTGCCCTGTGTGGCCCGGCACGTGGATCCAGCCGTAGCCGCCGAACTCCTTGGCCCGCACATGGGCCCGTACGTACTGCGCGGGGTCGAGGTCCGACTGCCCGGACCGCACGACGTCCTGGTACAGCCGGTCCGACACGATGGCGGCGAGATCCGCCGCGATGAGGGACGCGAGTACGGCCTTGAGCTGGGGCGCGTTGACATAGCGTGCCACGGCGACCGGGGTCGGGCCGGCGTGGCCGAGGGCGGCGTCCGCCACCACTCCGGTATCCACGGCCAGTCGCAGCCTGACCCGCGGGACGGCTGGGCGGGCGTTTCGGTCCCGGAGACGGACCGTCAAGTGATGCACGAAGGGCCCCAGTACGGAGGCCTCCGGCGTGGCTTCGGGGAGAACGGCGAACTCCAGGTCGCCCTGCGGCTGGCGCGCCCAGGCGGCGCGGTCCAGCCCGGCCAGCGCCGCCGCCTCGTCCAGCATCCGGACCAGGTCGGCCTGGACGGCCGACTGCGTCCGGGTGTCGAGACGGCTGTACTGCTCCACGTCCGCCGCCAGGCACAGCCTGCGGTGCGGCAACCCGTCCGGCGGCCGGACGGAAGAGATTGCGTTCACGACAACTCGCCACCTTCCAAGGGGTGTTGGGTGCGGTGCACGCCAACTATGGGAGGAAGGGGCGAGGGCGGCCAAGTAAGCCGCATTTGCACGGCTTAGGTCGGCATAGCCCTACGTGGCCGGCATTCTGAGCAAGGCTGCTTCGCGCAGGCGGGCCATGTCCTTGATGGAGGTCTGTCGGCAGCCGGTGGTGATGATCTCGTCCTTCCGCAACTGGGCGAGTGCCTTGTGCACGGTGTCCGTGGTGGACGCGGTGAGAGCGGCGAACTCCGACTGGGACAGGTTCACGTCGATCCTCAACCTGTTCCAGTCGTCTCCCTTCAAGGTCCACCTCGGCTGCCCGTACGACTCGGCGAGTTCGACCAGGACGCGCGCCAGCCGGACCGGGACCGGGTATGCGCCCAACTCCAGGCGGAGGCGGTCGGCCCGGCGCACCCGGACGCACAGCATGCGGTGGAAGGCCCTTGACGTCTCGAAGCTGGCTTGGAGAAAGGACTCCAGTTCCTGGGCCGGGACGACGTTCGCGAGCACGTCGCCGCAGGCGGTGACCGTGGCCGATCGGGGCCCGGCATCCATCACCGCCACCTCGCCCACGACGTCCCCGGCGATCCTGATGTCCGTGAGGGACGCCCGGTCCCGGTTCAGCCGGACGGTCACCTTCACCAAACCCTCGTGGAGGACCATCAACTCCTGTGCGTGGTCGCCCTCGCGGATGAGGACGTCGCCCAGGGCGTAGCGGCGTAGCGTGCCGAGCCGGGTGAGATCCGCGCGCGCTCCGGGCGACAACGTGTCGAGGAAGGCCACGCGGCCGTCAGGTTTCGAACCGTGCGTCATCCGGACAGCACAGCACCCGGCCACCCCGGCGGCGAAGGATTCCGTCCGGTGCACCGGACGCACGCCGGGGCGCGCGGCGGCACACGGCGGGAGCATCCGCCGGGCTCCTGGCGCTCCGGCATCGCGAGGGGCTGCCCTCTCTCAGTTTCAGCGCCGGTCGGCGTCGTCGATCGCCTGGGCCACTCCGAAGGGCCCCATCAGCAGCAGTCGGTCCAGCAGGTCGAGGATCTCGGACCGCCGTGTGGGCGAGGTGGCCTGGACGTACGCGCGGACCAGCAGTCGGCCGACGTGGCGGTCGGCGCCCATGGAACGGCGGGGCGCACGTGCGGCGGTGGAATCGAACACCGCCAGAAAGCGCCGTACGCATGTCAGAACCAGTTCGTCGACCCGGTCTGGGGCGTGTTCGAGTGTGATCAGGAGTTGTGTCAGGGCGGCCTCGAAGGCGCGGGAGTCGATCAGCGCGGTCAGCGTCCGCCGGCCTGAGAACGCTGGGGAGAATCTGGGGGGAATGAAACGCGCTCCGCTTCGTCGCCTTCTCCCTCACTGGGGGCGCCAGCCTCGATCAGCAGTGCCGCAGTCCCAGCCATCGGGACCACCGATTGTCACCCAGAGCGATCGAACGGGTGAGGTGCCAGTCCCAGTGGGTGGCCAGGTGGCTACCCCGTACGGCGGGAGTGCGCAGGCGGAGGCGGAAGTTCTCGCGCCGGGCCACGGCCCGGTGCACGACCCGTGAGGGCGTGAGCCACCCCGCCACCTCTCTCCTCCAGTGCGAAGATATGAAAGTGGATGAAACACCAGAAAGCGCTCCTCTGCGATCGGCGTTGCAGCAGACGGTGACGGCTGTCGGCGCTCTGAGCGGGATGGTGTACCTCTTCGACGGGCCGGGCGGCAGCCTTCGCCTGCGATGCACGCTGACCGGCGACGGGCCGGAAGACCACCGCCTCCCCGAAGAGGATGTCGCAGCCGAGACAAAGGCGGCTACCGCCCGGGCGATCCACGAACGCGCGGTGGTGTGGATGTCGGCATCCCCCGGTCGGGCCCTGGCCCCGCACACCGGCGTGGCGGCCGTTCCGCTGTGCCGCGACGGCGGCACCGTCGGGGCGTTGACCGTCCTGACCAGCCGGCCCGGGCCGCCCACCACCGCGGAGCGGGGTCTTCTCGAAGTGGCCGCACGATGGATCGCCGACCTGCTGGGGGCCGACGCCACGGACCGTCCTGCCGCACCATCCCTTTCGGCGGCACGGAAGTCCGTGCGGGTCGGCGCGTGGGACTGGGACATCCGCACCGGCGACATCGTCTGGGACGAGGAGATGCCGCACGTGCTCGGTATTTCCCCGGACTACTTCGACGGACGGATCGAGACCTGGCGCGGACTGGTCCATCCCGAGGATCTGCCGGCTGTGGTGACCAAGGCGGAGCAGTCCCTGCGCAAGGGCGGGGAGTACGGCGTCAGGCACCGGGTGCTCCGCCCCGACGGCACCGTCGGGTGGGTGGAGGCCAGGGGTCGGATCATCGAGGGGGACGACGGCCGTCCGGCCCGTATGGTGGGCCGCCTGTGGGCGACCACCGAGACGCGGGCCGCGATGGATTCGGTCGGCCGCGCCCTGCAGCACATGAGTGACGGCTTCCTCGCCGTCGACTCCGACGGGCGGATCATGTACGTCAACGAGCGGGCCCAGAAGCTGCTCGGTTCCTCGGACGACCTCATCGGCCGTGTGCTGTGGGAGCTGCCCGCGGTCGCCGTGCCCGGCCTCGAATCACGGTGCCGCAGCGCCATGGCGGATCGCGTCGCCACCGGTCTCGACGTGAGGTCGCCGACCGACCGGCGCTTCTACCACCTGCGGATCATCCCGGTGCCGGACGGGCTGACGGTCTATCTGGCCGATGTCACGGAGCAGCGCGAGACGCAGGCCAGACGCGCCGCGGAGGAGCGCGCGGCCGCCGAGCGCACCGCCCGTATCGGAGGCCTGACGAGGGCACTCGCCGAGGCGCTCACCGTGCAGGATGTGATCGACGCCGTGGCGGAGCGGTTGTTGCCGCTCGTCGGGGCCACGGGGCTGATCGTGCATGCCTCCGGCCCCGGCGGCGACCGGACGGTCCAATCGGTCGGCTACCCCCGCTCCTACATCGAGCGACTCCCCGACCGGCCCGGGACCAACCCCTTCGACCAGGCGCTTCACGACGGTGTTCCTCGGTTCATCGACTCGCCACAGGCTCTGGAGGCCCACTATCCCGGGCTCGCCGCTTTCGCGGCCCTCGGCGGAAAGCACGCCTGGGCCTTGCTCCCGCTGACGGTCTCCGGGCACGTCGTGGGCGGCTGTGTCATCTCCTTCGACAGACCGCGCCGCCTCGCGGACGCCGAGCGCGGACTGCTGATCGCACTGAGCGGACTGATCGCACAGACCCTGGAGCGGGCCCGGCTGTATGACGCCGAGCATCACCGCGCGCAGGAGTTGCAGCGCGGTCTGCTGCCGCACGCACTGCCGCCGCTGCCCGCCGTCACCACCGCCGCCCGCTATCTCCCGGCCAGCGGGGGCATGCTCGGCGGCGACTGGTACGACGTCATCGAGCTGTCCGGCGACCGGGTCGCGCTGGTGATCGGCGACGTCATGGGCCATGGCCTGTCCGAGGCCGCCACCATGGGGCGGCTGCGGACCGCCGTACACACCCTCGCCGGCCTCGAACTGCCACCGGACGAGCTGTTCTCCCACCTCAACGACCTGGTCAGCGATCTCGGTGACGACTTCTACGCCACCTGTCTGTATGTCTTGTACGACCCGGCCACCGGTAGCTGTACCGTCTCCTGCGCGGGACACCCGCCGCCGGCCGTCGTCAGCCCTGGCGGTACGGTCCGGCTGCTCGACCTGGCGGCCGACCCACCACTCGGCGCGGCCACACCCCCCTTCGAGGCCTCCGAGCTGGTGCTGCCCGAGGGGAGTCTCCTGGTGCTCTACACCGATGGGTTCGTCGAGTCCGCCCACCGCGACATCGACACCGGCATCGTGCAACTGACCACCGCCCTCGCCGCCTCGGACACGTTGCCCCCGGCCCGCGCGACCGGGCCGTGGACGCGGTGGGACGCACGGGAACAGATGGACGAGGCCGGCCGCCTGGACCGGCTGTGCACCTCGCTCACCGAGGCCCTGCTGCCGGAAGGCGAGCAGACCGGCGACGACGCTGCCGTGCTCATCGCCCGGATCCACGCTCTGCACCACGACGACGTAGCCGTCTGGACGCTCCCTGAGGATCCGGTCGCGGCCGGCCAGGCCCGTTCCCACATCCGTCGTCGACTCGCCGAATGGCAACTCGACGAACTGGTGATGACGACGGAACTGCTCGCCAGCGAGCTGGTGGGCAACGTCGTGCGCCACGCCAGCGGACCCCTGAGGCTGCGCCTGCTCCGCAGCCGAAGCCTCATCTGCGAGGTCTCCGACGGAAGCCTCACCACCCCCCGCATCCGCCGTGCCCATGACACCGACGAAGGCGGGCGCGGACTGCAACTCGTCGCCGCGCTCAGCCAGCGCTGGGGCGTCCGCTACACGCGTGACGGCAAGTGCATCTGGACCGAGCAGCCGTTGCCGGACCGCTTGCCCGCGCACACCACGGCACTGGCACAGACCTGACCGGGAGGGGAGGAGCGCACACCGGCGCCATCCATGCCGAGGGCCGCTACCGACGGCCTGGCAGCGGGATCATGCACGACCCCCAGGGCCCAGGTCGGAAACCTGGGCCCTTTGTCGTCCGGCTGAGGCTCCTCGTCGGAGTGCCGCTGGATCAACGTGGCGTGGACCGGTCGGCTCATCTCACCGTGCGGTACGCGTGGTGGATCGTGCCGCTGTAGCCGTTGCCCTCGGTGTCGGCCAGGGTCGCCTTGAAGGAGACCGTGCCGGGACGCTGCGGGTGAGTGAGGTTCGCGTACCACTTGCCAAAGGCATCGCTGTGCACCGTCGTTCTCCGCGCTCCTCCTGGCCGCCACGGCCTGGCTGCGGACGCGTTCGCACACCTCGGCGGCCATCGGGAAGCTGAATTTCGAGCACATGCCGGAGTTGCACTGGGTGCTCGGCTACCCCTTCGCGATCGTTCTGATGGCGGTGGTGTGCAGCAGTTTGTACGTCATCTTCAAGCGGCGCGACTGTCTCTGAGTGGATCGCTCTGGTCCTCCTGGCCCTCACCACGACCCGTCAACGGCTGTGGGACGAACACGAGTCGAACCCGGACATCGTCTTCCGGGGTGCCTCGTCGTCTCCGAAGGTCCCGAATTCCGCCGGCATGTCGCGCGCCGTCGGACACCCTTGCGTCGGCTGTTCGGCGAGAAGCCGGAGGTCAGGGGCGTGGTCAGGACGGGCCGACATTCCCGTCAGGAACGAGGAGAGCGTCCGGGGCGGGATCGTGGTGAAGATCGTCGATTGTCGAGGGGCGGGCCGCGACAGTCCGGCAGTCCCGGGGTGTTGTGAACCTATCGAGGTGATGTGGTCCATTGACGGCTGCTGCCGTCGTACCGCGTGCCAAACTGTGGGGGCAACGGGGAAATTGCCACTGGCTCCGGCGTACTCCGCGAAGACGGTGTGCCGGGAACGGGTACGGGGATGCTGTCGTGCTGTCGCTTTTTTCGGAGGGGATCTTCACTCCGCACACCCTTCTCGACGAAAGGGTGATCGATGTCCTCTCGGCGGCGACGCAGCGCTGCTCGGGGACGGTCCGGCCGAGTGACATCCTCTACTCCGCGATCGACTCCGACGACCAGGCGGTTCTGTCGGCACTCGCGCTCACTCTCGCCGAAGGTGCCCAACCGCGGCATCTGCTGGAATCCATCGCCGTGTACAACCCGGAGAGCCAGGGCGGACAGGATTTCGATTTCGACGGAAGACGTGAGCGGTTCGCACCGGAGACGCTGGCCGCCCTCGACAGCTTCGCCGCGGAGTTCGCCCAGGACCAGGACCGGCTCCGCCCTCTCTGCCTCGAACTGCTCGTCGCCTGCGTCCTTGACCATCCCGACGCCGGTGACCGGCGGTTCCTGCGGATTCTCGACACGGCGGCCGCCGCGCGGACCCTGCGGGACCAGGTCCGCGTCAGCACCGAGCCGGCTCCCCCACTGCTGGACGACACCGGACGGCTGCGCTCCGAGGAGTTCTCGGCCGACGCCTGGGCCGTTCTGGAACAGGCCGCGGGGCGCGCGGGTGAGCTGGGGTACGACCGGCTGCTGCCACCGCACTGCTTCCTCGCCCTGCTGAGCGAGACGGAGGGTCTGACGGAGCGGCTCGTCCGGCTCCAGATCCCACCCCAACTGGGCCTGGCGAAGGTCGCGGAGCTGCTGAGCGGCGCCTTCCGGTTGTCCCAGCACGGAAAGGACACACCCCCGCTGCACCGCGACGGCCTGGGAGAGCCGATGCTCGACCTGCTCCGGCGGGCCCAGCGCGCCGCCGTGGTCTGGGGTGCCGAGCTGGTCGACACACCGCATCTGCTCGATGCCCTGCTGGAGGATCCACCGCCGAGGCTCGCTTCGGTGTTCCAGACGGAGCCGCTCCGGATGGACCTCGCCCGCATGCGGGAACTGCTCGCCCAGTCCGTCAGGGAGGCGCGCGCCTCGGGACCGCGCGAGATTCCCTTCCGGTTACCGCCGGAATCACCGCCCGCCGAGGACCTCACCTGGCTGGCGCGGACCCAGGGGATCGCATCCGCCCGGCACCTGGAGCGCTACTTCGACGCTCTGGGCCGCGCCCTGCACCGTACGACCGACAACCATGTGCTGATCACCGGGCCCGCAGGGGTCGGCACCACCACTCTGGTCCGCGAACTGGCCAGGCGCGCGGCGGCCGGAGAGTTACCCTTCCTGCGGCGAAAGCGCCTGCTGCGCGTCGACTGCCGTGACGTACCGGACACCGAGAGCGGTGCCAGACTCGCCCGGATCATCGCCCATGTGGCCGGCCGTACCGATCTCATCGTGTGCCTGGACGGACTCGGGGCCATGCTCCGCGGTCCCCAGGGCACCGACCACGTACAGGCCCTGCGCAGCGCGCTGAAGGAACGCCGGATCCACCTCATCGGGATCCTGTCCGGCCAGGAGTACGACGACCTGCTGGCCACCGACCACGCCCTGCGTGAACTCACCACCCGCATCGACATGACCGAGCCGGACCGGGCCTCCGCACGGGACATGGTCCGTCAGGCGGCGGACGCGCTGGAAGCGGAGTTCGGCACCGAGGTCGACGACCGTGTCGTCGACCGGGCGGTCGTCCTGTCCGGGGACTACATCCTCAACCAGCGACTGCCGCTGGCCGCCGTCAAGGTGCTCCGCCGGGCCTGCGAAGACCTCGACTACCGTCGTACGCAGCTCGGGGACACCCGGGCCGTCGTGGACACCGAGGACGTGGTGCGGGTCATCGCCGAGGTGTCGGGTGTGCCCGCCGGGCAGATCGCCGGCACGGGCGGCGAACGGACGGATTACGAACAGGCGCTGGGCGGCTCGGTGTTCGGCCAGCAGGAAGCGGTCGAGGTCGTCGCGAACGAGCTGCGCCGCATCAAGGCGGGCCTGGCCGGTGCGAGCGGGGGTCCGGCCTCGGTGATGCTCTTCGCCGGCCTGACGGGGACGGGCAAGACCGAACTGGCGAAGACCGTCGCGAGTTTCTACTCATCCTCCAAACGCCTGCAGACCTACCCCATGGAGAACTTCTCCGAGGCACACAGCGTGTCGGGGATCATCGGCTCCCCACCGGGATACATCGGCTACGAGCGCGGCGGCCGCCTCATCAACGAGCTGAACGCGGACCCGTACTGCGTCTTCCTGCTCGACGAGGCGGAGAAGGCCCACCCCGAGGTCTGGCGGCCCTTCCTCAACCTCTTCGACGAGGGCTGGATCGTCGACCAGCGCGGCGTCAAGGCCCACGGCGACCGGGCGATCTTCATCCTGACCAGCAACGCGGGCCAGGAGATCATCTCCCGGATGAGCCGGGAGCGACGGCCCGACGAGGAGATCGTCGCCAGTGTGAAAGAGGCTCTGCTCCAAGTCGGGAAGGGCGCGCACGGCGGCCCTGTCTTCTCTCCCGAGTTCGTGGCACGTATCCGCCGGATCATCGTGTTCCGGCCGCTGGACCTGGACGCGATGACCGGCATCTGCCGCAAACTGGTCGACCGGCAGCGCGCGTTCTGGCTGGACAAACGGGAGAAGGAACTGGTCGTCCCCGAGGCGCTGATCCACTACGCCGCCGGGCACGGACATCTGCTGAACGAGAAGTCGGGCGGCAAGGAGGGCGGCCGCATCATCGCGAAGATTCTGTCGGACCTGATCGAGAACCCCATCCTTCTCGAACAGGGGCGCAGGGAAACCGAGTTCCGGCAGTGCGCCCGCATCGAACTCGGCTTTCACCCCGACGGGCCCGGCGGCCCCCGCATGGACGTCCGCTTCGCCCCCGCCACGGAGACGAAAACGGCGGAGACGACTGACACCGGGGAGACGGCTGACACGGCTGACACGGCGGAGACGACTGCTACGGCGGAGACGACTGTTACCGCTGATACGGCGGGAGCGGGCCATGAGTGACGACGGAGCCGGGACGGATCTGCGGTCGTTCGAGGGCCGGGTGATCAACGACCGCTATCTGCTCACCGAGTGGATCGGCGGCGGCGCCTTCGGTGCGGTCTTCCTCAGCGAGCAGCGCGTCCTCGGCCGTCCCGTCCGGCGGGTCGCCTGCAAGATCTCCCGGGAAACGGGGATGACCGAGGCGGACGCCCAGCACCGGTTCTCCGACGTCCTGCGGCTGGCCGAGGCGATGGACGGGATGACCGACGCCGAGGCACGCCGCCACCTCGTCCACGTGTACGACGGGGGGCTGGCCCACGACGCCGGTGGCCGGGCGTTCCTGGTGATGGAGTTCGTGCAGGGCACCACGCTCGCCGCCCAGTTCCGAAGCCTGCGGACGGTCTCCGCCAAGCAGTTGTTCACCTGGGCGCGGCAGATCTGTGTGGCGCTGCGCGGACTGCACTCCCTGGACCAGCCCTTGCTGCACCGGGACCTCAAGCCGGACAACGTCCTGCTCGGCTCGGACCTGACCGTACGGCTGATCGACTTCGGTCTCGCCGCCAGGCTGCTCGAGTCCGGAACCGTGCCGGGAGTCGCCGGCACGCTCACGTACATGGCGCCCGAGACCTCCCAGGGGCAGAGCGTGCCCGCCTCCGACCTGTACTCCCTCGGGGTGCTGATGTACGAGGGGCTGACCGGCCGGCTCCCCTTCGCGCACCTCATACCGCCCCCCGAGCTGCCCGACGCCCTGCACGGCGACTGGCTGTACCAGCGGAAGAAGGAGGGCCACGCGGCGGCCCCGCCGTCCCGGCTGAACAACACGGTGACCCGCGAGATCGATGCCGTCGTGCTGCGCTGTCTGGAGTTCGAACCCGCCCGGCGCTTCCGCAGCGCGGCGGAACTCCTGGACGCGCTGGCCGAGGCCGAGGCCGGGACCCGCCGTCCGCCGCCCGGCGAGAGCGCGCTGGAGCAGGCCCGCGAGCAGGTTGCCGCCGGTGATACGGCCGGCGCGTGCGACACCCTGCGCACATGCCTGGACTCCGGCTCGGAGGTCCCGTCGCCCGCCATCCGGCTGGCACTGCTGAACGAACTGGCCCGCCTGCTCGACACGCGGGGCGACCTGGGCGGCTCGGCGCGGCGGCTGGCCGAGGCCTGGCAGTTGGTGCGGGACAGCGCCCTCCTGCGGACCCGGAAGGAGCGTTGCGCCCTTCTGTCGCGTACGGCCGACGCCTACCGGCGGGCCGGGAACGCCTATCAGGCGACCCACTTCGAGGAACTGCTGCGACGCGAGAGAGACAGGGGGTGAGTACAGCGGCATGAGTCCGCCCTCGTCCTTCGGTGACTTCTTCTCGTCCTCGGGGCGGCTGCGCAGACAGTGGTCGGCGGCCCTCCAGGACCCCGATCCGCACAGCGGTCTGGCGAAGCTGCGCAGGATCTGTGTACAGGTGGAGAAGCGCCCCGAAGTGGCCGTTCCGTTCTGGATCGACTTCGTACGGTCCATGGCCGGACCGCCGTACCGGCCGCTGCTCACCGAGACCGACTTCGAAACGCTGGAGAGTCTCTGCGGGCGTGTGGCGGAGTCCGGTGGCCTCCCCCTCGACCAGGCGGTACGGCCGCTGGCCGCGGCACACCACGGGCGCGGCGAGGAGTTACCGGCCTGCGAACTGTTGACCCGGCTGTACTGGGCGGAGTCGCTCCAGGACACGGTCAGGGCCTCGCTGGCGGACGAGTTGGCCCGGTCCGGCCGACGGGACGCCCCCCGGATCGAGGTCTACGCGGACCTGCTGGGCCGGGCCGGGCCACACCCTCCGGCGGTCCTGGCACTCGCCGCCGATGTGCTGCGGGTGGACCTCTCCTCGGACCAGGAACAGCTGCGGCTGGCGGCCTCGCTTGCGGCGGCCGGACTGCCGGGTGCGGACCGCGCGGCCGGACTCCATGACCTGCTGGTCACCGGGGAACTCGATCCGGCCCGGGACCGTTTCCTCGCGGCCCTCGCGGCGGGTCCCCACGACGAGACCTCGCTCCTGGGTCTCCTGGTCACGTACATACGGGCCGATCAGGCCTTCGACATCCCAGGATGGGCGATCGACGCGGCCCGCGGAGCCGCGCCCGATGTCGCCGCGACGGCCGAACTCGGCGAGGTGCTGGCCTGGTTCGAAGAGGACACCGATCGGCCGCCCCCGGCCTCCGCCGCCCGGCTGGCCACACTCACCCCACCCCGCCAGGCGGGCCCCTGGCTCGACTACGCCCGTGGTCGCCTGCTCCTGCTGGACGGTGACGCCGCGCGGGCCCGCGATCTCCTCGTACCCCTCGCACAGGGCGACGCCTCTGGTCCCCAGTGGCGATATCACGCCGCCTGGTCGCAGTTCCTGACCGACGACCGCGCCGGCCTCTGGCTCCTCATCGGCAAGATGACCCGGGACCCGGACGACTGGGCGCTGGCCTGCCTTCTGCTGGACGCCGAGCCGCACGCCGTGACCAGCACCGACGCCGAACACGCGGCGGCGGCCGTCCCGCCCGGCTACGAGCGGTTCGCCCAGGTCCGCCGCGACCTGGCCGCGGGCAGACGGCCGCCCGACGCCCCGGACCGGGCCGCACCCGGGCTGCCCGCGGAGGGCCGCGGCGCACCGAAGCGGCTGGAGGCGTTGCGTACGGCCCTGGGCGCGGCGTACGGCCGGGGAGCAGGGGTCACGGACATGGCCGCACTGCTGACGACGCCGCTGTACCGGCGGCTGCCGCGAGCCGACCGGTTGCTGTGGTCGGGGCTGCTGGCACTGCGCCGGGAGCCGGAGGAGGGGCGACGGCTGCTCGAGGCGGCCCGCGCGCTCGGGCACGGGCGGGCGGCGCTGGTGCTTGCGGCACACCATCTGGAGGAGCTCCGTCCGGCCAGGGCCGGGCGGCTGCTCGCCGGGCTGAGCGGCGCGAAGGCGGAGTTGCTGAGCGTGTGGGCCGAGGCGGTCGCAGGCGCGGCGGACGAGGTGGTCGAGGAAGGGCTGGGGCGGCTGACTGCCAATCGGCTGCCCCAGGTGCCGTATGCGCTCGGCGCGATCCGGCTGCACCGGATCGCCGGGGAGGGCAGCACGCTGGATCCCGAGGACGCCCCTTACCACGCGCGGCAGGCGGCCGGGGACCTCGGCAGAGCCCTCGCCGGGC
This sequence comes from Streptomyces sp. NPDC057474, assembly GCF_042802555.1. NCBI lineage: Bacteria > Bacillati > Actinomycetota > Actinomycetes > Kitasatosporales > Streptomycetaceae > Streptomyces > Streptomyces sp. NPDC057474. The sequence goes on from NZ_JBHVDX010000103.1 coordinate 21,284, forward strand.
CGGACGCCGTACCTCCGGACGCCGCCGTACTGTTGCGGGCCGCCAGGACGGTCGCCCACGCCACCGCCGTCGCGTCGGGCGACGGGCCGACCGCGCTGTCGCCCTCGGTACGGCAGCACCCCTGGGCGGAATGGGTCCTGGGTCTGGCGCGGCTGGCCGAGGACCCGGAAGCCGCCGACCCGGAACTGTGCAGGCGGCTGGTCGCCATGGTCGAAGAGGCGGACGAGCCGTCCCCCCGGGCCGTGACCGCGCTGGCCGCCGCGCTCACCGGGGCGGGCATGCTCAGCAAGGCCCCGTACCGCCGGGACGCCCTCGCGCGGCTGGTGCGTTCACTGGCGGAGCGGCACGCACTGCCGGAGGTGCACGCGCTGGCCGGTCTGGTCATGGCCGCCGCGCTGGCACTGCCGGATCCCGGACGCCCGTCGGTCCTGGAGGTGCGGCCTTCCGGCGAGGTGCAGCCGGTGCTGGCGCTGGCCGCCGCCGTGGGCGAGCTCTCGCGGGGCGACCGGGCCGCCGCCGTACGGCAGTTGCGGGCGGCACCGGCGGACAGCGGCCTGTGTGCCGTGCTCGCCGACGCCCTGGACGGCCGTCCGCCCTCGGCGCCCCCGCCGGACGGGGCCGGGGAGCAGGCCGCGCTGGTCCGGGTCGTCCACGCGGCGGGGCTCGTCGAGAGCGATCCGATGCGGTGCCTGGAGCTGCTCTCCGCGGCGGCGGCCGACTGCGATCTGACGACGGTCACCGATCTCGCCCGGTTGCTGCCCGCGTTGTTCGCCCACGCCGGGGACGGCAAATCGGGCGGCGGGCGGGCGGGCGGCGGCAAGCGCCGACCGGGCAGGGCCCAGCCACCGGCCGAACTGGCCGAGCTGGTCAAGCGGCTGGCGGACGAGGACCCGCCCCCGCTCGACGCGGCGGCTCTGGCCGACTGCGCAACCGCCGTCGGCGACTACGCGACGGCGGCGGAGCTGTGGGAGCGGGCCCTGCAGGAGGCGGAACAGGAGGGGCGCGACTCCGTTCACCTCCGCGCCCAGTACGTCCTGGTGCTCTGCCACCGAGCGGTGACCGCCCACCGGGCGGGTGACCCGTTGCAGAGCGCGCAGTTCCTGCACCGCTCCGCCGTCGTGTTGCCGTCGGCCGGACCCGCGATGAACCGCCTTCCCTCGCGCGGCAGAACCGAATCGATCGCCCGCGGTCTGGAACTCGACACATGCGTGCGCCGCCTGCTGGACCAGTTCTTCCCCGGCGCGGAGCACGAGCCCGTCCCCTGGGAGCGGCCCGGCCGTTACGCGGCCCTGGAGGAGGCGGTCGAGGACGACGCCGAGCTGGCCCGCGCCCTGAGAGCGGCCGACTCCAGGAGGGTCGAACGGCGCTGGGCGGACTGTCTGAGGGCGCGGGAGTACGACGTCCGGCTCCACCACACCCTGGCCCTGCTGTACCGGGGCATGGCGCTCGGCGGACCGGCACCCACCGCGCGGGCGGGCGGGCACCTCGCCCGCGCGAGCGTGCTGTGGGCCCTGTTGCTGGCCTCGGAGCGGTTCTGGGAGCAGCACGGCGAGGAGCCCGCCGGGCCCGAGGCGGAGACCCGGCTGCGCGGCACCGTGTGCCGGGAACTGTTCGGCATGCACCGCAGGCTCGGCGCCGAGGCCCTCCAGGCCGGGGAGCGGGACACCGCCCGGCTGCATCTGCGGGTGCTGGAGGCGGCCCGCAAGGGAGAGTCCGACGTCCTCGGACTGCTGCGTGAATTCGGCATCCCGTGGTCCCTGACGATCGACGCGCGGCGCTGGGCCGAGATCTCCGCGCTGGCCGGTGCGGTCACCGACGAGTGGTGCGCCGAGGTCGTCCTGACCGCGGAGAAGGCACTCAAGAACCCGACGGCCATCGCGGGACTGGGCCAGGGAATCGACCAGGACTACGAATCCGGCGTCAACGCGCTGAAACCACTGATCGGTCTCGGTGTTCCGCTGCCTCGTCTTCTGCAGACCGCGCTCGACTGGCACAACGAGCTGCAAATGTGCTTCTACCAGATGCAGCAGATCGACGAACTGCGGAAGGCGGCCGGAAAAGCCCGTGAGTTCGCCGACCAACTGGCCCCGTTCTGCACCCCTGGCAAGGGTCACCTCCCGGGCAACAAGGCGCTGTCCGTCCATTTCAAGTTCCGCGGACTGTTCGTGGCGCAGGGCAACCGTGCTGCCTCCGTCATGTACGAAGAGGCGCTGAAGTGGAATCCCGGCGACGACAACGCGGCCGATCTTCTGGCCACGGCCCTGTTCAGGGTCCAGATGGACCGTGCGGAGACCGCGCGGAACGCCAACGACCATCCGCGCATGCTGAGCGCGGCGGAGGAGGCGTACCAGCTGGCCACGGACGACAAAGAGCGTGCGCGGGCGCTGCTTTACCAAGGCATCAGTCATCTCCGTTCCGCGAAGCCGTCCGAAGCCTGTCCGTTGCTGGAACGCGCCGCGGAACTCGATCCCTCGTCCGAGGCCCGCTTGTTCCACGACCGCTACTGCACCCGGCCGTGAGGAAGGCGGAGATGAAAGCCAGCGGAGAACAAGGAGTCTTATGAAGCCGAATCCCTTCCATGTCCTCGGACTTCCCGTGTCGGCGGGCGACGAGGAGGTGGCGGAGCGCTTCCGGGAACTCTCCCTGACCGGAACGCAGGACGCGGGCGCGCTCGCCGAGTGGGCCAAGGACGAGTTGATGGGCCTGCCCGAGACGCGGGAACTGCACATGCTGCTGGAGGCACCGGGCGCGGACTACCGGGGCGATCGGTGGGAGGACTTCGCCAAGCGGTACGGGCGCCGTCCCGTCGCCTTCGACGCGGGGTCCGGGGCGGAGGCGCCACGGGCGGCGGACTTCGATCTCGCCGCCGTGGCCCAGCGGCTGCGGGACGGGATGCTGACGCCGCCGGACGTCGACATCCGGCCCGCCCTGGACGACCCGCCGGTGCCGCTGTTCCTGGAGCGGCCGCCGTTGGAGGTGCGCGATGTCCTCTTCGGCTGACTACCCTTCAACTGACGGCCCTTCAACCGACTCCACCCCGGCTGATTCCTCTTCGGCCGACTCCACTCCGGCCTACTCCACTTCGGCCTACTCCTCTTCGGCCGACTGGGACGAGTTCGAGCCGCGCCCGGTGCCGGAAGGTGCGGAGGGGCCGGGGGCGCCGGGCCCCGTGAGCCCGGGCCGAGAGATGGCCGCCCTGCTCCAGCGGTACTGGTCCGACCTGCAGGACGAGAGCAACAGGGTGCGGAAGGAGACGGCGGCGGCCCGCAAGGTCCTCATCGAACTGGCCGTCCACGTCGCGCGGTTGGACGGCCTGCTGGGGGAGGCGGCCGATCCGCTGGAGGCGGCGGGCGCCAAGTCGCTGGGCCGCCGTCTGCGCGTGGCCAGGAAGCAGGTGCTCGAACCGCTGCACGCGATGGACATCACCACGCAGGACCCCACCGGCAAGCCCTACGAGTCGGTCGCCGACGTCGTCGACATCGCCGGGTGGCGTTATGGGCCCGAGTTCACCGCCGAGGTGGTGGCGGAGACCGTCGAGCCGATCGTGCTCGACCGCGGCACGGTCGTACGGCTGGGACAAGTGATCATGGGCGCCCCGTCGAGCGCCGGAACAGAGGACGACGCATGACGCAGTACATGAGCAAGGCCGTCGGGATCGACCTGGGGACCACCAACAGCGCGGTGGCGGTGATGAATCCGACCGACACCGACATCGTGATCCACCGGGACACCATGAACGCCCGCACGACACCGAGCTGCGTGTGGCACAACCCCCGCAACGGCGAACTGGTCGTCGGGCGCAAGGCGTTCGCGCGGGTGGGCAGCGAGCCGGAGCCGGTCACCTCCGTCAAACGTCTCATGGGATCGCGCAGGACGGTGACGCTGGCGGGCGAGGAGCGCACCCCCGAGGCGATCTCGGCCGAGATCCTGCGGGAGATGAAGCGGCAGATCGAGCAGGACGTCGCGGAGTTCGACACCCCGGACGTACGCTGGGTCGTCGACCGCGCGGTGGTCACCGTACCGGCGTACTTCGACCAGCCGCAGATCGACGCCACCCGCAAGGCGGTGGTGAGCGCCGGGCTGCGGGTGGTGGACCTGCTGCACGAGCCGACCGCGGCCGCGAGCTACTACTGCTGGCGGACCGGGATCCGGGACGGTGTCTTCCTCGTCTACGACCTCGGCGGCGGCACCTTCGACGTGAGCGTGGTGCGCTGCAAGGCGGCCGACTTCAAGGTGCTCGGCATCAGCGGCAACACCATGCTCGGCGGGGACGACATCGACACCGAACTCGCCCACCATCTACAGCAGTTGATCCTCGACGACGACTGGGCCATGGACCTGGATCTGGAGGAGGACGCGGAGGACCGGCTGCGCTTCCGGCGGCTGAAGTCCCTCGCGGAGTCCGTGAAGAAGGGGCTGTCGAACCGTACGGAGTTCGCGCTCCACGACTCCGGAGGGCTGACCGACAAGGACGGGCAGCGGATCGTCATCGACACGGTGGTGGAGCGCGCGCAGTTGGAGAACATCGCCCGCCCCCTTCTGGAGCGCACCTTCCAGTACTGCGACGAGGCGCTCGACCAGGCGACCCAGGAGGCCGGGATCACCCTGGCCGACGTGGACCAGATCATCCTGGCCGGCGGGTCCACCCACCTGCCGCTGGTCCGGGAGATGGTGCGGAGCCGGTTCTGCTCGCCCGCCCCCGGCTCCCCCGACCCCGGTGCGCCGCGCGCCAAGTGCACCGAGCCGGTGTACGAGCAGGTGGACACCGTCGTCGCGCTGGGTGCCGCGGTGCGTGCCTCGGCGGTGGGCGGCCTGGACATCCTGAACGAGGAGCGGACGGTCCGGGTGAGCTTCCGCGGCACCGTGGTCACGGCCTCGGACCGTACCGTGGTCGGCGGGACGGTCGAGGCGCTCGACCCCGGCCTCGATCTCACCGACGGCTCCGTGCGGCTCACCACCGAGGAGTACGAGGACGAGGCACCGCTCAAGCCGGACGGCAGCTTCGCGTTCACCCGCATTCCCGTGGAACCTGACGCGCAGGGCCTGCTCACCGTCGAGGTGTTCGACGCCGACGGCGAGTTGCTGGCGACCGTCGGACGCGCGGTGGTCCACGACCGCGTCGCCGCGGCCAAGCCCGGGGGCAGCACGACCAGCCCGGCCATCAACGCCAAGCCGATCCTGCTGGAGGTGACCCGTGAGGGGCGGACGCAGCGCGACGTGCTGATCCCCGCGCTGCGGCCGCTGCCGTTCAAGGACCGCTACGACTTCAGCCACCCAGGTGACACCACCACCGTGGAGTTCCGGCTCTTCCAACAGGCCCGCCAGATCCAGGTCATCAAGGTGCCGGTGCCGTCCTCGACCCCGAGGGGCACGGTCATCGACCTCGATGTGGAGATGGACGTGCACGCGCTCATCACCGTGCGCGGATCCATCGGCGACCACCCGTTCGAGGCTGTCGTCGAGGTGCCGCCGGAGGCCGGGCTGCCGAGCAGCGCGGAGGTGGCCGAACTGCTGCGCCGCTTCGAGCAGGATGTCGAGTTCCTGCCTGCGGGCGAGCGGAACGTGAAGCAGGTCCAGATGGACATGGCGAAGGATGCCTTCCTGACGGCCGCCGATCGGAGCGAGACAGCGATCGCTTGCCATGAGTTCGAGCAGATGCAGGCGATCGCCGACTCCGTCCGCAAGCACCACACCGGGGATCTGCAGCCGCCCAGGGCGGACTTCGAGAAGCTCGTCAAGGACTGCACCGAACTCAACCGGTACGTGACCATGGTCAGCGCCGAGACCGAGACCCCGCACGACGAACGGGAGATCGCACTGGCCATCGAGGCCCAGCGGGACCACGGCGAGGGGGCGTTGAGCGCCGGTGACCAGAGGTCGTACTCGGAGGTCATCACCCAGCTGCAGCACATCTTCGACCATCTGCGGACCGTGGCGTACCGGCAGCAGCGGAAGGAACAGCCGATCAGCGACACCGAGAAGGCGGTGGCACTGCTGCAGGCCGCCCAGGAGACCTTGGACGAGGTGCGAACGCTGTGCCAGGCATCCTCCACCGCCACACCCGCCCACCGCGCGGAGGTGGAGGACATCGGACAGCGACTCGCCGGCCTGCAGGCTCTCATCGCCCAGGACCCGCAGCAGGTCCAGCAGCAGGCCGCGCAGGAACGCCAGCGCCTGATCCGGCTGAAGAACATCTGCATGGGTTCGCTCGACGACTCGCGCGATCCCGCCATCCCCGAGGCCGGCTGATGACGGCCGCGACGACGAGCGTCCGCTGCCCGGTGGTCCTGTGCCGCCGCGAGAACGCGTACGGGGCGGAGGTCTGCGCAGGCTGCCGCACACCCCTGTCCGGCTATGCGCGGCTGCACGTCCACCCCGCCCATCTGTTCAACCGGGGGCTCGCCGCGGCGCGCGAGGGCAGCCTGGCCGCGGCGCGGGACTGCTTCGCCGCGGTGGTGCACTGGTGCCCCGGCGACACCGAGGCGCGCAACGCGCTGGCCCTGGCGGGCCTCGGCCTCGGCGACCACGACGAGGCCCGTCGGCAGTGGACGGAAGTGCTGGCCCGCAGACCGGGCGACCCGAAGGCGACCCGGGGGCTCGCCCGGCTCGCGGCGCCGGGCGGGACCGGTGACCCGGGCGGAACCGGTGGGCCCGATGAAGTCGACGAAGTCGATGAAGTCAGCGAGCCCGGCGCAGGGTCTGGATGAGGGGTTCGGGGTCGATCCCGAGCTTCCGTATCAGCTCATGCCCCGACGACTGCTCGTCCTCCAACAGGGCGAGCAGGATCGCGGCCTCGCCTACGTGACCGGACGGGGCACCCCCGGCGGCGGCGCGCAGACGGGCCTGGTCCAGTACGTCGTGGACCCGGGGGGACAGGTCACCGCGTCGGGGGGTGAGCAGCCCGGAGAGCCGCCGGAAGGCGCGCTCTCCGGCCGGTCCCTGCTCGTGCATGCCGCTGCGCAGCACTTCGCTGCCCATCGCGCCGAAGGCGAGCAGGAGCGTGTAGGTGCCGATGACCTCGCCGCGTGTCTTGGCCAGTAGGTTCGCCAGCCGCAGTATGCCCATGGCGCTGCGGCTCAGGTCGTTCATGGGCAGCCGCTCGTCGCCGTTCGACGTCACCGTGTCGAGAGCCGGAGTGTCCGGGACCGGGGATTCCCGCTCCGAGACGCCCGGGTCCGAGGTGCGCTGGTCATGGGTGTCCTGGCCAGAGGTGCCCTGGCCAGAGGTGCCCTGGCCAGAGGTTTCCTGGCCAGAGGTTTCCTGGTCCGGCGTGATCCGCGTGCTGTCCGGCAGCAGCCGGGACAACGGAACCCCGCACAGTTCCAGCAGCCGGGAGGAGATGCCGCCGCCCACGGCGACGAAGGCCGCCGCGATATCGGGGGTGGTGATGGTGCCTCTGCCGTCCGCGGCGGCACGGGTGGCCGCGTCCGCCAGCACGCGGTTGACGGTGTCGGACAGGACGGGGCCGCCCACCCTGCCGGAACCGCCGCCGTCCGTGGCGGAGCTGCGGCTGAGGACCTCGTGGATCACATGGTCGAGGGCTTCCATGGCGTCCGCCCCGATGCTCTCCTCGATCCGCTGCCGAATGTCCGCCTCACCGAGCAGCCCCTGCAGCAGGTCGACGGAGGCAACCCCGCTCCGGTCCGCGGCGGACGCGCGCACCCGCCGCATCAACTGCTGCGCGTCGGGGGCGAGAGCGATCGGCAGGTCGTCCTCGGGCCGTTCCCGCGGCTGAGGGCCCCCCGCCGTCGCGCCCTTGGTGATGCTCGCGGCCGGGTCGCCGTACAGGATGAAGGACGCCCAGGCGGCGTCCGCTCGTTCACGGAGCGCGGCGCGGGCCGCCCGGACCGCGGCACCGGCCGGCTCGCCCGCGAGCAGCCGTCCGTAGAACTCGGCGGCGAACCGCCAGGCTCCGTCGTCGGCCACGTCGGTGCGGGTGCCGACGACGGTCTTGGCACCCATCACCATGAACGACATGCAGATGTTGGCCACTTCGCCCTCACCGGCGGAGGCACACCCGTTGATGAAGGTCACCGGAGGCGCGCCGGTCGACGAGAGCGTCTGCAGGGCGACCTCGCTGAGCAGCTGCCGCTGGTGCATCAGCAGCGCGGTCGTGCCGGAACCGGTCACCACATGACCGCAGAAGTGGAAGAGATCGTACGGCGTCTCCTCCGAGGCCAGTTCGGCGACGACGTCGATCAGGGTGGCTTCCCGCCCCAGCATCACCTTGCATTCGATGCCACGGCTGCCCAGCCACTCCGCGACCTTGGCGACCTCTTCGCGGGCGGAGGGAAGGTCGCCGTTGGTGTCGCCCACGATGAGCGCGCGGCCGACCCGGCTGATGCTACGCCCGCCGAGTACGGGGCGTTTGCCCACCAGGCGGCGCCCGAGGTCGTGCTTGAGGCCGAGGAAGTCCTCGCCGTCGTGCAGCAGTTCCCATGGGACGTCCTGCTTGTTCGTACGCACCAGCACAGGGCCCGTCGAGGCACGCAGGCGGGTCACCAGCTCGGCCGCGTTGCCCTGTACCCGCGGGAACAGATGCTCGTAGAGCAGCTTGCCCCACTTCGCCAGCTCCTTGAGCAGACCGGGTCGCGGGTCCTGCCCCCAGGCGGCCGCCTCCGTCAGGGCGTCGTCGATCCGGTCGCGGTAGCCGCTCACCAGTGACCGGTCGACCTCGACCGTGTACTCCATCTCGAGTGGAGGACTGTCACGGCCGGTGCCGCCGGCCCGCAGTTCGTAGTCGTAACGATCGGTCAGTCGTTGTTCGGTGACCCGGACGTTCAGCGTGGCCGACTCGCTCATGAGGGGCTGTGCCGCCGGACGAACGCGTCGACGAGCCGCTCCTCGGCGGCGGTGGAGGGCTGGATGATCTCCACCTTGTCGTCCCCCATGATCACCGTGATCGAGGTGACACCGCCGGTCCCGTCCGTCCCGCCCGTCCTGTTCCCCGAAGGGGTGTTGCGCTCCTCGGACAGCCAGCCCCGGATCGTGTCGATGATCGCGACCAGGGCTCCGGCCGAGGTCACCGCCAGGGTGGCCACCTCGACGACACCGCCCGAGCGCCGTCCGGGCACGGGCCGTGCGGCGTAGACCGGTACGACCCGCGCTGCCCCGTCGTCAGTCAGTCTCCGGCCCAGAGCGGCGGGCGCGTCCGCTCCTACATCCCCGTTGAGAACCAGTTCGCATGCGAACCCCCCGTCGGGCTCCCGCTCCACCACGTACGACCTCCGTCTCCCCGGACGCCACAACCCTATGACGCACCGGCACTGTAGAGGAGCGTTTCGTTCGGAGCCGACGACAGCTCGTACGTCGTTTTCAAGCGGCGGGGCCGGCTCCGGATCAGGGCGAGGGCGGCGGGGATCGCGTAGGCGAGTCGGAGGTGGTTGGAGCCGGTCGGCGCGGGCGATCGGCATCCTGCGCACGAGGACCGACTCCTCGGCAGCGAGGTCCACTTCGGCGGCGGAGGCCAGTGCCGACCGGGTCGCGTACGTCGCCTTCGACGCCGCCGAGAACCTGGTCTGCCGGCGCGTTCGCTTCGACAGCCCGACCGTGCTCCAGCAGTTCGTCCAGTTCGTCGGCGGCCTGAATTCGCAGAACCCGAAGAACTGGATCCTGGCCGTACGCTGTCTGCGGGGCCTCCTGAAGGAGGCCGGGAGCGCGCCGCATCCTTCTCTCGTCAACACCCCGAAAGCGGTACTGCCGTGAAGGTCCACCACCTCAACTGCGGGACCATGCTCCCGCCCACCGACGCACTGGTCTGCCACGTCCTGCTCATCGAGGCGCCGAGCGGCCTGGTCCTGGTGGACTCCGGCTACGGCCTGCACGACATCGCCGATCCCGGACGCCGTTTGGGCCCGGTCCGCCACCTGGTCAGGCCCGTGCTCCAGGCAGAGGAGACGGCCGCCCGCCAGGTCGAGGCGCTCGGCTTCCACCGCGACGACGTCCGCCACATCGTCGTCACACACTTCGACGTGGACCACATCGGAGGGCTGTCCGACTTTCCCGGCGCCCAGGTACACACGACCGCGGCCGAGGCCCTCGGGTCCGTGATCTCCCCGTCCCGGCGGGAGCGCATGCGCTACCGGTCGGCCCAGTGGGCCCACGGCCCGAAGATCGTCGAGCACACCCCGGACGGAGAGGCATGGCGCGGGTTCGCCGCCGCCAAGGAACTCGACGTCATCGCCCCGGGGATCGTCCTCGTCTCCCTGCCAGGACACACGCGCGGCCACGCCTGCGTCGCGGTGGACACCGGAACCCGCTGGATCCTGCACGCCGGCGACTCCTTCTACCACCACGGAACGCTCGACGGTCATTCCCCCGTACCACGCGCCCTTCGCACCATGGAGAACCTGGTGGCGTACGACCTGAAGAAGGTACGCGCCAACCACGCCCGCCTGGCCGAGCTGCACCGGCGCGACGACGCCGACCTGGTCATCGTCAACGCGCACGACCCCGCCCTGTACGAGAGAGCGCGCGCCGGGGCGTAGGCGGTGCACCGCACGGGTGGCCCCGACGGCGTCTACGCGAAGTCGTAGGCGACGAAGGCGACGAAGGCGAGCAGAGGATCGTTCCGTTCTCGTCCAAGGCCTCGTAGCCGGCTCTTTCCTCTGCCTCGACCGGGAAGAACAGGACGTTGCCGCCTCGGTCCGGATCGACGACGATCTCGGCGTGGTTGACTCGGCGGCCCTCGTTGTCGCCGGCCGCGATGACGCGTTTCGCCTCGCGGAGGTCGGCCTCGGCGTCGCGGCCGGCTCCCACCGGGTCGAACAGGGCCTGCACAGGACGGCGTATCCGTCCACCGGCGCCGGTTCGTAGCCGCCGTACCCGTCGTCCCAGCCGGCGACGATCCGGGCGGGGTCAGCCAGCGGCAGGACGACCATGGCGACCCGGGCCACACGAGGATACGCAGCGGGCTGACGGCGTCGAGCGCCCTCGGCTTCCCGACACCTCGCGATGACACAGCGAAGCGGACAGCTGTCCGGTACAGGGA
>NZ_JBHVDX010000104.1:0-32080 GCF_042802555.1 Streptomyces sp. NPDC057474
GACCAGCATTCCTGCTGGTCACGGGCCCTTTCATCCACGTGGCGGCGCCAGGATTCGAACCTGGGTAGGCTAAGCCGACGGATTTACAGTCCGTTCCCATTGGCCACTCGGGCACACCGCCTGGGATTGCTGCCCTTCGAACCGCTTTTCGGCGGTGCTCCGTGGCAACGACGTAAACGATACCTGATGCTCGGGGGTGCTCCGCCACTTGATTGATCAGTACTCGGAGGGGGCGGGGTGGCTAGGCTTGTCGCTCCCCGATACCCCGATACAAGGAGCCACAGGACATGGCCGACTCCAGTTTCGACATCGTCTCGAAGGTCGAGCGGCAGGAGGTCGACAACGCCCTCAACCAGGCCGCCAAGGAGATCTCGCAGCGCTACGACTTCAAGGGCGTCGGCGCCTCGATCTCGTGGTCCGGCGAGAAGATCCTGATGGAGGCGAACTCCGAGGACCGGGTGAAGGCCATCCTCGACGTCTTCCAGTCCAAGCTCATCAAGCGCGGGATCTCCCTGAAGTCCCTGGACGCGGGTGAGCCCCAGCTGTCCGGCAAGGAGTACAAGCTCTTCGCTTCGATCGAGGAGGGCATCTCCCAGGAGAACGCCAAGAAGGTGGCGAAGATCATTCGTGACGAGGGTCCCAAGGGCGTCAAGGCCCAGGTCCAGGGCGACGAGCTCCGCGTCAGCTCCAAGAACCGCGACGACCTGCAGTCCGTGATCGCTCTCCTCAAGGGCCAGGACTTCGACTTCGCGGTGCAGTTCGTCAACTACCGCTGATCATCCGTAGTCCGGCCCGTGGTTGAGGTCGTGCAGAGAAGGGTGGGCACGTCGGCTTTCGACCGGGGTGCCCACCCTTCTCGCCTGTCGGCCGCGGGTTCGGGGGCGGCGCGTACGTGATCAGCGGCGGGAGTGGCCGAACAGGAGGCGGTAGGCGATCAGCAGAACCAGGGAGCCACCGATCGCGGCCGCCCAGGTGGCGCCGTCGTAGAAGTTCTCGGAGATCGGGTGGTCCATCCAGCGGGCGGAGATCCAGCCGCCGATGAAGGCACCCGCGACACCGATGAGGGTCGTGCCGATGAAGCCGCCCGGGTCCCGGCCCGGCAGCAGGAATTTGGCGATGGCGCCGGCCAACAGCCCCAGAACGATCCAGCCGATGATGCTCATGCCGTGAACCTGCCCTTTCGTGCTGTACCTGTGCTGTGTTTCCCCCCACAGAGGCCAGGTGCCCTGTCGTCCTGCTCTGTCTTCCTGCCTTGTTGTCGGGGAGGACGTCTCCCTGACGTCCGGCGGTTGCGGCGATCAGTAGGGTGCGGCGCATGACACAGGCAGGATCGGGCGCCGGGCTGCGCCGCACGCTCGGGGTCGGGGACGCGGTGGTCGTCGGGCTGGGGGCGATGGTCGGCGCGGGGATCTTCGCGGCGCTGGGCCCGGCGGCGGGCGCGGCAGGGTCGGGGCTGCTGCTCGGGCTCGCGGTCGCCGCCGTGGTCGCGTACTGCAACGCGATGTCGTCGGCGCGGCTGGCGGCCGTGTATCCGGCGTCGGGCGGCACGTATGTGTACGGGCGTGAGCGGCTCGGCGACTTCTGGGGGTACCTGGCCGGCTGGTCGTTCGTCGTCGGGAAGACGGCCTCGTGCGCGGCGATGGCGCTGACCGTGGGGGCGTATGTGTGGCCGGGGCAGGCGCACGCCGTGGCGGTGGCGGCCGTGGTGGCGCTGACCGCCGTGAACTACGGCGGCGTCCAGAAGTCGGCCTGGCTGACGCGGGCGATCGTGGCCGTGGTGCTGGCGGTCCTCGCGGCCGTGGTGGTGGTGTGCCTGCGGTCCGGTGTGTCGGATGCCGGGCGGTTGGACATCGGGGCGTCGGAGGGCGCGGGCGGGGTGCTGCAGGCGGCCGGGCTGCTGTTCTTCGCGTTCGCGGGGTACGCGCGGATCGCGACCCTGGGCGAGGAGGTACGGGATCCGGCGCGCACCATCCCGCGCGCGATCCCGCTCGCGCTGGGCATCGCGCTGATCGTGTACGCGGCCGTCGCCGTCGCGGTTCTTTCGGTGCTGGGTTCCGGTGGGCTGGGGGAGGCGGCTGCTCCGCTGGCCGACGCGGTGCGGGCGGCCGGGGTGCCGGGGTTGGTGCCCGTGGTGCGGGTGGGGGCCGCCGTGGCCGCGCTCGGCTCGCTGCTGGCGCTCATCCTGGGCGTCTCGCGCACGACCCTCGCCATGGCCCGGGACCGGCACCTCCCGGGCGTCCTCGCCGCCGTGCACCCCCGCTTCCAGGTGCCGCACCGGGCGGAGTTGGCCGTCGGTGCGGTCGTCGCCGTCCTGGCCGCCACGGTCGACGTCCGGGGCGCGATCGGGTTCTCCTCCTTTGGAGTCCTCGCGTACTACGCCGTCGCCAACGCGTCCGCCTGGACGCTGAGTTCGGCGCCCGCGTCTCGTGTGGTGCCGGCGGTCGGGCTCGTCGGGTGCGCTGTTCTGGCGTTCTCGCTGCCCGTGTCATCCGTGGGCGTGGGCGCCTCTGTGCTGGTTGTAGGGGCGGCGACCTACGGCGTACGGCGGTGGTGGGCGGGGCGCAGCGGCTGAACGGGGCGTTCGGTCGAGGAGTTCTTACGTACCGCGCGGGGGTGGGGACGGGTCGCCGAAGACGTACTTCGGCTGCTCTGTGTCCCCCGCCCCGGCTCTTCCCCGGAGTGCCGCTCTACCGGCGCTGCTGGGCGAACGGCTGGTTCGAGCGGACGATCTCGCGGCCCAGGGGCATCAGTGAGACCGGGACGAGCTTGAAGTTGGCGATGCCGAAGGGGATGCCGATGATCGTGACGCAGAGCACGAGGCCCGTGAAGATGTGGGTCAGCGCCAGCCACCAGCCCGCCAGGATCAGCCAGAGGATGTTGCCCAGGAAGGAGGGGGCGCCCGCGTCACGGCGCTCGACGGCGCTGTACCCGAAGGGCCACAGGGCGTAGATGCCGATGCGGAACGAGGCGAGGCCGAACGGGATGCCGATGATCGTGATGCACAGGAGCAATCCTGCGAACAGGTAACCGAGGAAGAGCCAGAAGCCGCTGAGGATCAGCCAGATGATGTTCAGAATGGTCTTCACTGGGGGCGACCTGCCATCTTCTCGAGTCGGGCGATGCGTTCTGCCATCGGCGGGTGTGTCGAGAACATTTTGGAGAATCCGCGGCCCGGCCGGAAGGGGTTCGCGATCATCATGTGGCTCGCGGTCTCGATCCGGGGCTCCGGGGGCAGCGGGAGTTGCTTGGTGCCTGTTTCCAGTTTGCGAAGGGCACTGGCGAGGGCAAGTGGATCACCGGTGAGCTGGGCGCCGGAGGCGTCCGCCTCATACTCCCTGGAGCGGCTGATCGCGAGCTGGATGAGGGACGCGGCGAGCGGGCCCAGGATCATGATCAGCAGCATACCGAGGAGGCCGGGGCCGTCGTCGTCGTCCGAGCGGCCGATGGGGATCAGCCAGGCGAAGTTCACCAGGAACATGATCACGGAGGCGAGGGCGCCGGCAACCGACGAGATGAGGATGTCGCGGTTGTAGACATGGCTCAGCTCATGGCCGATGACGCCGCGCAGCTCGCGCTCGTCGAGCAGGCGGAGGATGCCGTCGGTGCAGCACACGGCCGCGTTGCGCGGGTTGCGGCCGGTCGCGAACGCGTTCGGGGCGTCCGTCGGGGAGATGTACAGGCGCGGCATGGGCTGACGGGCCTGCATGGAGAGCTCGCGGACCATGCGGTAGAGCGCCGGGGCCTCGAACTCGCTGACCGGGCGGGCACGCATCGCGCGTAGAGCCAGCTTGCCGCTGTTCCAGTACGCGTACGCGTTCGTGCCGAGGGCGACGACGACCGCGATGATCAGACCCGTACGGCCGAAGAGGCTTCCTATGACGATGATGAGTGCGGACAGTCCCCCGAGGAGTACGGCGGTCCTGAGCCCGTTGTGCCGGCGGTGCACGGTACGCCCTCCAAGTCGTGCGGCAGGGGAACCCTTTGCTTGCTGTTGCTGTTGACTCCACTTCTCAGTGGACCCTTCCGTACTGGTCAACGCCAGGCGGGGAGTACTAGTTCCCTTGTGCGCGCGGCCCCACCGGAGGGCCGTCCGGGTGAGGGCGAGACCGCTTGTTCGCTAGAAGAGGCCGATGTCGGCGAAGCGCAGGACGAGCTGGGGTGCGCCGGAGAGGGCGATGCCGACGATTCCGGTGAGGGCGATGGCGGCGGTCAGGGGGGCCGGGACGCGGTGCGGTTCGGGTTCGCCCTCGGGGGCGCGGAACAGCAGGGCCGTCCACTGGAGGTAGTAGAAGAGGGCGATCACCACGTTGACGGCCATGACGACGGCGAGCCAGCCGAGGCCCGCGTCGACGGCCGCCGAGAAGACGGTGACCTTCGCGAAGAGGCCGATGATGCCCGGCGGAAGACCGGCGAGGCAGAGCAGGAAGAAGGCCAGGAGCAGGGCCGAGAGTGGGCTCGACGCGTACAGGCCCCGGTAGTCGCTGACGCGGTTCAAAGTCTTCGTACGGCCGACGAGGGCGGCCACGGCGAAGGCGCCGAGGTTCACGGCGGCGTACATCAGGGCGTAGGCGACGGTGGAGCCGATGGCCTTCTCGGCGTCGTCGGTGTTCTCGGCGTACGCGGCCGCCGCGATCGGCACCAGGAGGTAGCCGGCCTGGCCGACGGAGGACCAGGCGAGCAGCCGGACCGCGCTGTACGCGCGCGTTGACCGCTGTTTGAGGGCGCCGAGGTTGCCGACGGTCATGGTGAGGGCGGCCAGTGCGGCGAGGGCGGGGCCCCAGACGTCGGCGTACGACGGGAGAGCGACGACGGTGATGAGGATCAGCCCGGAGAAGCCGACCGCCTTGCCGACGACCGACAGGTAGGCGGCCACCGGCAGGGGGGCGCCGACGTAGGTGTCGGGGACCCAGAAGTGGAACGGTACGGCGGCCGTCTTGAAGGCGAAGCCGATGAGGGTGAGGACGACGCCGGCCTGGGTGAGGGTGTGCAGCTGGCCGTCGACGTTCTGGATCCGGTCGGCGATCTCGGTGAGGTAGAGGGTGCCCGTGGTGGCATAGATGAAGCTGATGCCCAGCAGGCTGACGGCGGTGGCGGTGACGGACGACAGAAAGAACTTCAGGGCCGCCTCGGAGGACCGCTTGTCGCCGTGCCGGATGCCGACGAGGGCGAAGGCGGGCAGGGAGGCGACCTCCAGGGCGACGATGAGGGTCGCTAGGTCACGGGAGGCGGGCAGGAGGGCGGCGCCGGCCGCGGACGACAGCAACAGGAACCAGAACTCCCCTTCGGGGAGTTCCTTCTTCGAGTCCTTCAGGGCGGTCATCGACAGCAGGGCGGCGAGGAGGGCGCCGCCGAGGACGAGGAACTGGACGACGAGGGTGAAGCGGTCCGCGGTGTAGCTGCAGACGTCCGGGTCGCCGGTCAGGCAGAAGGTGGCGCGGTCGCCGTCCAGGAGAGGCAGGACGGCCAGCAGGGAGATCGCGAGGCCCGCCACGGAGGCCCAGCCGAGCAGCGCCTTCTTCGCGTCACCCACGAAGAGGTCGGCGACGAGCACGGCGAGACCGACGACGGCGGCGATCGTGGGCGGCGCGATCGCGAGCCAGTCGACGGACTGGACGACGGACTCGGCCAGGGCCTGAGCCGGCGGCTGGGCCAAGGGGCTCAACGGGTGCCTCCTGCGAGGAGCTGCTGCACGGCCGGATCGGTCAGACCGAGGAGGGCCGCGGGCCAGAGGCCGGCGAGGACGGTGAGGGCGACGAGCGGGGTCCAGGCCGCGAACTCGTACGCCTGTACGTCCGCGAGCCGCGGCCCCTCCTGCGGTTCCTGCGGGGCGGCGCCCATGCAGACACGGCGGACCACGATCAGCAGGTACGCGGCGGTGAGGAGCGTGCCGAACGCGGCGATCGTCATGAAGGTGAGGAAGGCCGGGCGGCTGAGGCCCTCTGCGGGCTCGAACGCGCCGAACAGCGCCAGCATCTCGCCCCAGAACCCGGCGAGCCCCGGCAGCCCGAGGGAGGCGACGGCGGCGAAGGCGATCAGGCCGCCGAGGCGCGGGGCCCTGCCGTAGAGGGCGGCGCCGGTCTCCCGCGCGAGGGTGTCGAGGTCGGTGGTGCCGGTGCGGTCCTTGAGGGCACCGACCAGGAAGAACAGCAGGCCGGTGATGAGGCCGTGGGCGATGTTGGCGAACAGCGCGCCGTTCACGCCGGTCGGGGTCATCGTGGCGATGCCGAGGAGCACGAAGCCCATGTGGCCGACGGAGGAGTAGGCAATGAGGCGCTTGAGGTCGCCCTTCGCGCCCTGCCGGGCGAGGGCGAGGCAGGCGAGGGACCCGTAGATGATGCCGACGACCGCGAAGGCGGCGAGGTACGGCGCGAAGGTGCGGAACCCGTCGGGTGTGATCGGCAGCAGGATCCGGACGAACCCGTACGTGCCCATCTTCAGCAGGACACCGGCCAGCAGGACCGAGCCGACGGTCGGGGCGGCGGTGTGGGCGTCCGGCAGCCAGCTGTGCAGCGGCCACATCGGGGTCTTCACCGCGAGCCCGATCCCGATCGACAAAGCGGCGATGACCTGCACGGATGTGGTCAGCTCGGGGTGATTGTCAGTGGCGAGTGCCACCATGTCGAATGTGCCCGCCCTGAGTCCGATCAGGAGCAGGCCGAGCAGCATGACCACGGAACCGAGCAGGGTGTAGAGGATGAACTTCCAAGCGGCCTGCGTGCGTTGCTCACCGCCCCAGCGGGCGATGAGGAAGTACATCGGGATGAGCACCATCTCGAACGCGAGGAAGAACAGCAGCAGATCGAGGACGGCGAAGGTCGCGAGGGTGCCGGACTCCAGGACGAGCAGCAGGGCGACGAAGGCCTTCGGGGACGGGCCCGGGGCCCGCGGCGTCAGCCGCTGATGTTGCTGCTTGAAGTAGGAGTAGAGCGCGCAGAGGAAGGTCAGCAGCGCGGTCAGGACCAGAAGGGGGAGGGAGATGCCGTCGATGCCGAGGTGGATGCGCACGTCGAGTGCCGGGATCCAGCTGATGTCCGTGCTGGCCTGCATCTTCGACGGCTGGTCGTGGTCGAAGCCGAGCGCGAGGACGATCGCGGCGATGAGGACCGCGCCGGTCACGGTGATCCCGTGGCGGAGCACGGCCTGCTCGGGTGACTTCCCCTTCAGCCCGGGCGGGGCCGGGAGGAGAGCGGCGGCGGCGCCGATGAGCGGGCCGACGACGATCAACGCCAGAAGGACCTGCATCACGGACTCGTTGATATCGATCACGCCTGCTCACGCTCCCGTGGCGACGACGAGGGCGGCGACCACCAGGACGACGGTGCCGGCGAGCAGCGCGCTCACATAGGTCTGGACGTTGCCGGTCTGGGCCCGGCGTACGGCCGCTCCCAGCAGGCGGGGCAGGGCGCCCGCGCCGTGGACGTAGGTGTCGACGACCTCGCGGTCGAGGAACCGGACGAGACTCGCGCCGGCCTGGACCGGGCGGACGAAGAGGGCCGTGTAGACGGCGTCGAGGTGGAAGCCGGCGGCGGCGTGGCGGTGCAGCGGGCCGAGCAGGAGGCGGCCCGGGTCCGCCGGGTCGGGGGCCGAGGCCACGTCTCCGTAGGCGGGGGTGTGGCTGGCGATGGCCTCCGCCTCGACCGTGGCGGCGTCCGCCTCGGGGTGGGCCGCGACCGCTCCCAGCGGGACATGGGCCGATTCGGCCCTGACGGAGCGCCAGGCCGCGTACGTCACCAGGGCTCCGATCAGGGCGGCGCCCGTGCCGAGGACGGACGTGGTGAGGGTGGGGGCCAGGTTGTCGCCGTCGAACCAGTCGGGGAGCTTGCCGTAGGCGAGCCCGCCGAGGGCGAGGGACGGCACGGCGAGCACCCACAGCACCACCGTCATGGTGCGCGGCTGGCGGCCGTGGTCGGGGGCTTCGGCGCCCTTGCCGTGGAAGGCGAGCAGCCACAGGCGGGTGGCGTACGCGGCGGTGAGCAGGGCGGTGAGGACGCCGGCGACGAGGACGGTCCAGCCCGCGGCGCCGGGGATGGGCGCGGCGTGGCCGGTGGTGGCGTGCTCGGCGGCTCCGAGGACGGACTCCTTGGAGAAGAACCCGCTGAAGGGCGGGATCGCTGCCAGGGCGAGCAGCGCCACGGTCATCGTCCAGAAGGCGTCGGGGACGCGGGCGCGCAGGTGGCTCATGCGGGACATGGCGGCCAGGGAGTTGGTGCCGGCGGCGTGGATGATCACGCCGGCAGCGAGGAACAGCAGTGCCTTGAAGGCGCCGTGCGAGAGGAGGTGGAAGACGGCGGCACCGCGGTCGCCGACGGCGAGGGCACCGGTCATGTAGCCGAGCTGACCGATCGTCGAGTAGGCGAGGACGCGCTTGATGTCGTCCTGGGCGAGCGCGGCGAGGGCCGAGCCGGCCATCGTCACCGCGGCCATGACGGCGAGGACGACCAGGGCCGCCGAGGAGGCGGCGAAGACCGGGAGGAGGCGCGCGACGAAGTAGACACCGGCGGCGACCATCGTCGCGGCGTGGATCAGTGCGGAGACGGGCGTGGGGCCCGCCATCGCGTCGGGGAGCCAGGTGTGCAGCGGGAACTGGGCGGACTTGCCCGCGACCCCGGCGAGGAGCAGCAGGGCGATCAGCGTCGGGTGGTCGAGGCCGCCCTCGGCGACCATGCCCAGGATCCGGGTGATGCGGAACGACCCGGCGTCCGTGGCGAGGGCGAACAGGCCGATCAGGAAGGGGACGTCACCGAGCTTGGTGACCAGGAAGGCCTTGAGGGAGGCGGCGCGTGCCTCCGGGGTCTCCCAGTAGTGGCCGACCAGGAAGTACGAGCAGATGCCCATGATCTCCCAGCCGACCAGGAGCACCATCAGGTCGCCGGAGTAGACGACGAGGAGCATCGCGGAGGTGAAGAGGGAGACGAGAGCGGCGTACGAGGCGTAGCGCGGGTCGTCGCGCAGATAGCCCGTCGAGTAGATCTGCACACAGGTCGCGACCAGGCCGACCAGGACGGCTACGAGGGCGGCGAAGCCGTCGATGTGCAGGGCGAGTTCGATGGGGACCGAACCGGTGGGGGTGAGCTGGGTGGCCGCGTCGACGGGGGTGTCGCCGCCCTGGCGTACGGCGACCAGTACGGCCAGGGCGAAGGCCGTGAGGGTGGGCAGTACGGCGAGGGGGCGGACGAAGCCGGGGGCGGTGCGGCCGAGGAGCAGGCCGGCGGCGGCGCCGAGGAAGGGGAGGAGGGGGACGAGGACGGCGAGGGTGGTCGTGCTCACGCGGTGGCCTCAGCCTTCTCGGTCCGGCCGGACGGGTCGGCCGTGCCGGTGGCCTCGTCGGGGTCGTCTGTCTCGTGGCCCTCGGCGGTGTCTCGGAGCTTGTCGATGTCCGCGGTGCCGCGGTTGCGGTGGACGGCGAGGACGATCGCCAGGCCGATGCCGATCTCGGCGGCGGCGATGGTGATCGTGAACAGGGTCAGGGCCTGGCCGGAGTGCAGGGTCTCCGCGGCGGCCTTGCTGAGCCAGACGTCGAAGGCGACGAGGTTGAGGTTGACGGCGTTGAGCATCAGCTCGACGGACATCAGGACGAGGATCGCGTTGCGGCGGGCGAGGACGCCGTAGAGGCCCGTGCAGAAGAGGAGGGCGGAGAGCACGACGGGATAGGCGAGGTGCATCAGCGGACACCGCCCTGGTCGGCTGCGGATTGGGTTTCGGCTGCGGCTGCGGATGGGGCTCTGGCTGTGGATTGATCTGCGGCTGCGGATGGGGCTGTGGCTGCGGCTGCGGATGGGGCTGTGACTTCGGTTTCGGTTTCGGCCGCAGCCTGGGGGCCGGCGTCGGGTTGGGGGCTGGCTTTGGCTGTCGCCTGGGGCCCGGCGTCGGGTTGGGGGTCGCCTTCGGTCGCGTCTGGGGGTCCGGGCTTGGCTGCAGCCTGGGGTCCGGGCTTGGGCACGGCCTCGGTTTCGGGCTTGGGCGCGGCCTCGGGTCCAGGTTTGGGCGCGGCCTCGGGTCCAGGTTTGGACGCGGCCTCGGGTCCAGGTTTGGACGCGGCCTCGGGTCCGGACTTGGGCGCGGCCTGGGGTCCGGGCTTGGGCGCGGCCTCGGTTTCGGTCGGTGGCTTGGGTGGGGTGCCGTTGCGGGCGCGGGGGGCGGCCGCGGGGGTGGGGGTGTCCTGCTTGGTCCTGCGGGAGAGGACGATCGCGCCGACCAGGGCGGCGAGGAGGAGGACGGAGAGGGCCTCGAAGGGGAGGACCCAGTTCTGGAAGAGGCTCTCGCCGGTGGCCTCGGTGGAACCGGCGGCCGGGCCGTCGAGGTCGATCCAGGTGGTGCGGAAGGCGTCGACGACGACCCAGACGAGGGCGGCGGCCGAGGCGACGGCCACCGTGACGGCGGCCCAGCGGTTGCCGGAGTCGGCGTCCGGGGAGCGGCCGATGGGGGCCTTGGTGAGCATCAGACCGAAGAGGAGGAGGACGACAACGGAACCGACGTAGATGAGGACCTGCACCCAGGCGATGAACTCGGCGGTGAGCAGGAGGTACTCGACGGCGAGCCCGCCGAGCGCCACCACCAGCCACAGCGCGGCGTGCACGAGCTGCCGGGTGGTGACGGTGACGATCGCGGCGCCGAAGGTGACCAGACCGACGAGGAGGAAGGCGATCTCGACGCCGGTCGGGGAGAGAAAGCCTTGGGATTTCTGAGCGAGGAAGGCGTGCGGTGCCTGAGCGAGGAGGCTGTGCGGTGCCTGGGCGAGGAAGTCGTGGGGTGCCTGGGTGAGGGTCACGAGTCTCCTCCCTCGGTTTCGTCCGGCTTGGCCTGCGTCGCCGCGAGCTTCTCGGCCGCCTTGCGGGCGGCGGCCAGTTCCTTGGGTTCCTCGGCACAGGGGTCGAGGGCCGGTGGGGAGGGGACGGTCCACATCCACTCGCGGAGTTTGTCGCGCTCGTGGGTGAGTTCGTGGATGTCGGTCTCGGCGTACTCGAACTCCGGGGACCAGAAGAGGGCGTCGAAGGGACAGACCTCGATGCAGATACCGCAGTACATGCAGAGGGAGAAGTCGATGGCGAAACGGTCGAGGACGTTACGGCTGCGCTCGCGGCCGCCGGGTGCGGCGGGCGGGACCGTCTCCTTGTGCGAGTCGATGTAGATGCACCAGTCCGGGCACTCGCGGGCGCACAGCATGCAGACCGTGCAGTTCTCCTCGAAGAGCCCGATGACGCCACGGGTGCGGGGCGGGAGTTCGGGCTGGACGTCCGGGTACTGCTCGGTGACGGTCTTCCTCGTCATCGTGCGGAGGGTGACGGCCAGACCCTTGGCGAGGCCGGAGCCGGGGATGGGGGCCATGGTTACCGGATCACCACCTTGACGATGCCGGTGAGGGCGATCTGGGCGAGGGACAGGGGGACAAGGAGGGTCCAGGAGAGCTTCTGGAGCTGGTCCTCGCGCAGGCGGGGATACGTCACACGGAGCCAGATGACGATGAAGGCGAGGACGGCGGTCTTCAGGAGGGTCCAGACCCAGCCGAGGCCGTCGGCGCCCCACGGGCCGTGCCAGCCGCCGAGGAAGAGGACGGTTGTCAGGCCGCACAGGACGACGATTCCGGCGTACTCGGCGAGGAGGAACAGGGCGAAGCGGAGGCCGGTGTACTCGGTGTAGGCGCCGAAGATGATCTCCGAGTCGGCGACGGGCATGTCGAAGGGCGGGCGCTGGAGTTCGGCGAGGCCGGCGACGAAGAAGACGATCGCGCCGACGATCTGCCAGGGGAGCCACCACCACTCGAAGGCGTCGAGTATGCCGACGAGGGAAACCGTGCCGGCCGCCATCGCCACGGAGGCGGCCGTGAGGAGCATCGGGAGTTCGTAGGCGAGGAGCTGGGCCGCGGTGCGGAGGCCGCCGAGGAGGGAGAACTTGTTGGCGGAGGCCCAGCCGGCCATGAGTGAGCCGAGGACGCCTACGCCCATGACCGCGAGGACGAAGAAGATACCGGCGTCGATGACCTCGCCGACGGCGCCCTCGCCCGGGCCGATCGGGATGGCGAGGAGGACGAGGAGGTACGGGAGGAGGGCCACGGCCGGGGCGAGTTGGAAGATGCGGCGGTCGGCTCCGGCCGGGACGACGTCTTCCTTCTGGGCGAACTTCACGCCGTCCGCGACGAGTTGGGCCCAGCCGTGGAAGCCGCCTGCGTACATGGGGCCGAGGCGGCCCTGCATGTGGGCCATCACCTTGTGTTCGGTCTGGCCGATGATCAGGGGGAAGGTCAGGAAGACGACGAAGACGATGAGGAGTCGCAGGGCGACGTCCAGAGCGTCGTTCACTGCGGGCCTCCCGTGGGCGGTTCGGGGTTGGGCGGGTCTTCGGGGGTGTCGTCGGCGGGGCCGCCGTTGTCGTCAGGCGTGGCGTCGCCGGGGGCCTCGGTCGGAGGGGCCTTGTCCGGGGGCGTGCCGGGCGACTCGGGTTGCTGCGGCGGGGTGTCCGGGGTGGGGGTGTGCTCGTCAGCGGTGGCCGCGTCGGAGCCGGTCTGTGCGTCGGAGTCGGCCGGCCCGGAGTCGACCTGCGCACCGGCTTCGGCCGGATCCGGTTCAGCCGTCGCACCAGGTGCGGCATCCGGCTGGGGGGCTGCGGGACTGGTGGGGCGCTCGGGCTCGGGCTGCGGTGTGGGCCCGGCCTTCGGCTGGGGCTCACGCTCGGGCTCGTCGAAAGCTGGGCGGGCGTGGTGCCAGGGCGCGTCCGCGCTGTGTGCGGCGGGGCGGGTGGGGCGCGGCTGCGCCGAAGGCTCGCCGGTGCCGGGGGTTTCGGCGGGGGTCGCGCGCTGGCTCGCCGAGCCTCCCGACGCGCTACGGGCGCGGCGCGGGGGCGTGGGGCTGCCGGTCGCGTCGGGTGCCGGGTCGGGTGTCGTCTGGCTTGCCGAGCCCTCCGTCGCCGTGCGGGTGCGGCGTGGGGGCGCTGCGGCTCCCGATACGCCGGGTGCCGGGTCGGCTGCCGTTTGGCTTGCCGAGCCCTCCGTCGCCGAGCGGGTGCGGCGTGGGGGCGCTGCGGCTCCCGATACGCCGGGTGCCGGGTCGGCTGCCGTCTGGCTTGCCGAGCCCTCCGTCGCCGTGCGGGTGGGGGTTTCGGGGGGCTCGGTTTTCGGTGTCTGGCTGGCTGAGCCTTCGGTGGCCGTGCGAGTTCGGCGTACCGGGCGGTCGCCGGTCGCGCGGGCGGGGCGGTCTCCGGCCGGGCGGGCGGCTGCGCCTCGGGCCGGGCGGGCCGGGGCCGGGGGGAGTTGGCCCTTGAGAGGGCCCCATTCGTTGGGGTCGGGGACGCCGGGCGGAAGCATCTGACGGCGTTTGGGGGCGCCGTGTGCCGCGCCTGCCGCAGGCTCCCCCGGTTCTTTGGCGCCGGGCCAGGCCTTGGCGACGCGGGCGGCGAGGACGAAGTCCTTGCGGAGGGGATGGCCCTCGAAGTTCTCGGGGAGGAGAAGGTGGTCCAGGGCCGGGTGGCCCTCGAAGCGGACGCCGAACATTTCGTGGGTCTCGCGTTCGTGCCAGGCCGCGCCGGCGTAGATGTCGACCGCGGTCGGCAGGACCGGGGACTCGTGGGAGATCGTCGTGCGGACGAGGAGGCGCCGGACCGGGGTCAGGGCCACCACGTGGGCCGACACACGGAAGCCTGTGCCCGGTTCGTCGACCGCGCTCAGCCAGTCGAAGTAGGTGCAGCCCAGTGCGGAGTGGGCCGTGCGCAGGGCCTGGGTCCAGGATGCGGACGGGACGTCCACGGTGAGGACGTCGTACGACTCCTCGGCCGTGGCCCCGGGGCCGAAGAGTTCCTCGGCGGAGGCGGGCAGCCAGCCGGTCACCTGTCACCCTCCCCAGCGCCGTCACCAGCCGTACCGGTTCCGGTTCCGGTTCCGGTTCCGGCATCGGCATCGGCATCGGCATCGGCCGCAGTCGACGGTGGTTTCACCAAGCCGCTCTGCAGTGCCGCCGTCGACGGGCGGGGGCCCGCCCCCGCCCCCGTACCGGGGCCGTTTCCGTAGCGCTCCACCAGGGACTCTCGTGCGATCTTTTCCTGAAGTTTCAGGATGCCCTGGAGGAGGGCCTCGGGGCGGGGCGGGCAGCCGGGGACGTAGACGTCGACGGGGATGATCTGGTCGACGCCCTTCGTGACGGAGTAGGAGTCCCAGTAGGGGCCGCCGCAGTTGCTGCACGCGCCGAAGGAGATGACGTACTTCGGTTCCGGCATCTGTTCGTAGAGGCGCTTCACCGCCGGGGCCATCTTGTCCGTGACCGTGCCCGACACCACCATCAGGTCGGCCTGGCGCGGCCCGGGCGCGAACGGGATGACGCCGAGGCGGATGAAGTCGTGGCGCGCCATGGACGCGGCGATGAACTCGATCGCGCAGCAGGCGAGGCCGAAGTTGAAGACCCAGAGGGAGTAACGGCGGCCCCAGTTGAGGATCACCTTCATCGGCTCGGGGGCGAGGCGGGCGAGGGCGCCCAGCCGTTTCGGCTCCGGGAGGAGAACGGGTTCCGCTGCGGGAGGCTCCGTGGCGGGGTGCTCCGTTGCGGCCGGCCGGCCGGTCGTGTCCGGGTCTGGCGTCACGTCCATGCCAGGACGCCCTTCTTGTATGCGTAGAGCAGGCCCACGGCGAGGAAGCCGAGAAAGACGAACATCTCGACGAGGGTCGTCGCGCCGTAGCCGGGGTCGGCGAAGACCGTCGCCCAGGGGAAGAGGAAGATCGAGTCGATGGCGAAGATGACGTAGAGGAACGCGTAGACGTAGTAGCGGACCTGGGTGTGGGCCCAGCCCTCGCCGACGGGGTCGACGCCGCACTCGTACGTCAGGAGCTTCTCCCGGGTGGGGACGTCGGGCCGCAGCAGTCGTCCCGCGCCGAAGGCGACCGCGACGAAGAGCACGCCCACGGCGGCGAGCAGTCCGACCACCGAGTAGGACTGGAAGTAGTCCGCCGCTACGGCGACGGTCGGTTCCGGCACGTCCGTCCCTCGCTCCCTGGCCTGGCGATTCGTACGTACGTGATGCGGACGCCGTACGTACTTCGCTGTTCGACGATCTGTACGCACGGGAGTCTAGGCCCTGCTAAAGAGAGCGTAAGCAGCCCGTCACAGGTCGGCACACCCGAGTGCCGTCGTGTCCGGGTCGGGAGGGGTCGACGCGGGATGGGTCGGGATGGGGCAGGGCGGGGTGGGGCGGTGTCGGGCAGGGTGGGGTTTTCCCCCGGGTGGCCGGGCGGTCCTCCTCATGGCGCGGGGTGGGGGCGGGCGGGCAGGCTGGTGCGCATGACCGATCTCCTCTCCTCCCCGACCGGCTCCGGCCAGCCGTACGGTCGGCCGCTGCCGTCCAGCCAGACGCCCTCCGAACCGCTGCCGCCCGCGCGGTTCGCGTTCGGGGGACAGACGTGGCTGGAGATCGCGCATCTGCTGGCGAATCTGCCGTTCGCGCTGTTCGGGTTCGTGTACGTGACGACGGTGCTGTTCACCAGTGCCTTCCTGACGTTGACGGTGATCGGTTTTCCGCTGCTCGCCGCCGCGTTGATGGGGGCCCGGCAGTTGGGCCGGCTGGAGCGGATACGGGCGCGGGCGCTGCTGCGGGTGCGGGTGGACGAACCGAGTCCGCTGCCGTTCCGTAACGGGCGCCGGGCGGACGAGGGGTTCTTCGCGCAGGTGTGGATGAGCGTGAAGGATCCGGTCGGCTGGCGTTCGATGCTGTACGAGCTGATCCGGATGCCGTGGGGCATCGCGACGTTCGTCATCACTCTGACAGGGTTGTTCGTGGCGTGGCCGGTGCTGCCGTACATCGTGCGGGGGCTGACGAACGTGGACCGGGTGATGGTGCGGTCGCTGTTGTCGCCCTCCGACGAACTGGAGCGGCGGATCGCGGAGTTGGAGTCCGATCGGGGGGTCGTCGTCGATACGGCCGCCGCTGATCTGCGGCGGATCGAGCGGGATCTGCATGACGGGGCGCAGGCTCGGCTGGTGAACCTGGCGATGGGGCTCGGGCTTGCCAAGGAGAAGCTGCTGGAGGATCCCGATGCGGCCGCCTCGATGGTGGCGGAGGCGCACGGCGAGGTGAAGCTGGCGTTGCAGGAGCTGCGGGATCTGGCTCGGGGGATCCATCCGGCGGTGCTGACGGACCGGGGGCTCGACGCGGCGCTGTCGGCGGTCGCCTCGCGGTGCACCGCGCCGGTGAAGGTGACCGTCGATCTCCCTGCGCGTCCTGCCGCCGCCATCGAGGGCATCGCGTACTTCACCGTGTCCGAGTTGCTGCAGAACATCAGCAAGCACAGTGGGGCGAAGGCTGCCTCGGTGGATGTCTGGCGGTCCGATGATCGGCTGCTGATTCAGGTCTGGGACGACGGGCGTGGGGGTGCGCGCCTCGATGGCGGGACCGGTATCGCCGGGCTTGCGGAACGGCTTGACGCGGTCGACGGGCTCTTTGTCATCGAGTCTCCGGTCGGTGGGCCGACGGCCATCACGGCGGAGTTGCCCTGGCGGGGGCGGGGTGCCTCCGGCGGTTGACCGGGGTGCGCACGCCGTCGGGGGCCTTGGGGTCGGGGGCCTTGGGGCGCGGGCTTCTTCACCGTGGGGGGGTCCTGTTCGCCCTTTCGCCGTGGGGGTGTTGCGTCGTGGGCGGGGGCTGGTTCGTTGTGGTTGCTCGCGCAGTTCCCCGCGCCCCTTTGGGGCGCGGCCGTGGCCGCGCGGGGTGGGGAAAACCCCCGTATCGAGACGCCGACTCGCTCCATGGTCCGGGGGGCCGGGGGCTAGCACTGTGGGAGTACGACATCCGGAGTGCGGGACGAGTGAGGGCGGGCGACGGTGATGGCCACGGAGTACGGGCACGGGTACGGGAGTTGGGGCGAGGAGCGGCGGCATCGGGTGCCGGCCGGGTTGCGGGCGCCGTTCGAGGCGCGCAGCTGGCGGGAGTTCGGGTATGTGCTGCTGGGGCTGCCGGTCGGGATCCTGCTGTTCACGTATGCCGTGACTATGGTGTCGGTCGGCGCGGGGCTGCTGATCACCTTCCTCGGGGTGCCGGTGCTGGCGGCGGGGCTGGCCGGGTGCCGGGGGTTCGGTGCGCTGGAGCGGGCGCGGGCGCGGGCGTTGCTCGGGGTGGAGGTGTCCGCGCCGGAGCCGTTGCGGCCGAAGGGGCGCGGGGCGATGGCGTGGATGGGCGCCATGCTGCGCAGCGGGTCGTCGTGGCGGCAGCTGTTGTACGCGATCGTGCAGTTCCCGTGGTCGGTGTTCTCGTTCGTGGTGGCGGTGACCTTCTGGACGTACGGCTGGGCGCTGCTGACGTATCCGCTGTGGTTCTGGGTCTTTCCCCTGTGGGCCGGGCAGGACGGGCTGCAGTTGTACGGGGACGAGACGCGCGCCGTGTATCTGAACAACCCGTTCGAGGTGACCGTGACCGCGCTGGTGGGGCTGCTCTTCACGATGGCCTCGCCGTGGATCGTGCGAGGGCTGACGATGGTCGACCGGGTGATGGTGACCGCGCTGCTCGGGCCGTCGCGGCTGGGGGCGCGGGTGGTCGAGCTGGAGTCGGACCGGGGGGTCGTGGTCGACACGGCCGCCGCTGATCTTCGGCGGATCGAGCGGGATCTGCACGACGGGGCGCAGGCTCGGCTGGTGGCGCTGGCCATGGATCTGGGGCTGGCGAAGGAGAAGCTGGCGGAGGACCCGCGGGCGGCGGCGGTGATGGTGGACTCGGCGCACGGTGAGGTGAAGACGGCGCTGCAGGAGCTGCGGGATCTCGCGCGGGGTATCCATCCGGCCGTGCTGACCGACCGGGGGCTCGACGCGGCGCTGTCGGCGGTCGCCTCGCGGTGCGCTGTGCCGGTGGTGGTGGACGTGGACCTGCCGGCGCGGCCGGCGCCGGCGATCGAGGGCATCGCGTACTTCACGGTGTCCGAGCTGCTGCAGAACGTGAGCAAGCACGCGGGGGCTTCGCGGGCGACCGTGGATGTGTGGAGGGTGGAGAACCGGCTGATGCTCCAGGTCATCGACGACGGGGTCGGCGGCGCCGACACCGGGGGTGGCTCCGGGCTGGCGGGGCTCGCCGAGCGGATCGGCGCGGTCGACGGGATCCTGGTGGTCGACTCACCGGCCGGGGGGCCGACGCGGGTCACGGCCGAGTTGCCTTGGCGGGCGGCGTAAGCGGTGGGACATGTGAGCCGGGAGTGCGTAAGCCAGGGCACGTAATCCGGCGGCACGCAGACCGGGGGCGTGCGGCATGGGGCGTGAGGCATGGGGCATGGGAAGTGGGGAGTGGGGACGGTGCCTGAGAGTTGCGGCCCGGGGGGCGTGTGAAGGGTGTCGCGGTGAGGCGCGTCCAGGGATTTCACCCTGGGCGCGCTTTCGTGTTTCCCTCCGGACGCGTTCAGCGACGATCCCCGGGGCACGCTGCCGGGGCCCCGCCGGACGCGTTCAGCGATCCCCCTGGATGCGCCCCGTGGCTCCCCTCGGCTCGCTCCCCGTCCCCCGGCCGCACCCCTCGTCTCACCCGGCGCGCCCCGAAGGCCCGCCCTCAGCACACCCCGGCGGTCCCCGTCCCTCCCCCGACCGCACCCCTCGTCTCCCCCGGCGCGCCCCGAAGGCCCGCCCTCAGCACACCCCGGCGGTCCCCGTCCCTCCCCCGGCCGCGCCTTCGTGCTCCCCGCTCCCCGCCATCCCGCAGTTCCCGCCTCTCCGGCTCCGACCTCTCCGGTCCGTGCCCCCACCGCACCCCCTGACAGCCCCAGAGCCACCCCCCTCCAAGCGGAGCCGCCCGGAGGTAAACCCCCTGCTGGGCGGGGCGAGGGTGACAATCGGCCAGTTCATGGGTCGTTCCTGCCCCTATTTTCTCGTCGGCGCAGCGCCTGGGCGTTCCGATGCTGGAATGCTGGGGGCTGTTGTACGGGCCGGGCCGAGAGCGGTGACCGGTCGGGGCGGGCGTCGGTGTCGTGGGTGTCGTGGGGGGACAAGGCGTGGAGGACAGGGTGCGGGTGGTCATCGCCGAGGATTCGGTGCTGTTGAGGGAGGGGCTGACGCGGCTGCTGACCGACCGGGGGCATGACGTCGTGGCGGGGGTCGGGGACGGGAACGCGTTGATCAAGACGATCACGGAGTTCGCGGCGCAGGGGGATCTGCCGGACGTGGTCGTGGCGGATGTGCGGATGCCTCCGACGCACACCGACGAAGGCGTGCGGGCTGCCGTACAGCTGCGGAAGCAGCATCCGGAGCTGGGGGTGCTCGTGCTGTCACAGTACGTGGAGGAGCGGTACGCCACCGAGCTGCTCGCAGGGTCCAGTCGCGGCGTCGGGTATCTGCTGAAGGACCGGGTGGCGGAGGTGCGGGAGTTCGTGGACGCCGTGGTGCGGGTGGCGCGGGGGGGTACGGCGCTGGACCCGGAGGTCGTCGCACAGCTGCTCGGCCGGAGCCGGAAGCAGCACGTGCTCGCAGGGCTCACCCCGCGGGAGCGTGAGGTGCTGGGGCTGATGGCGGAAGGGCGGACCAACTCGGCGATCGCCCGGCAGTTGGTCGTCAGTGACGGG
The DNA here is from genome assembly GCF_042802555.1 of Streptomyces sp. NPDC057474. Classification (NCBI taxonomy): domain Bacteria; kingdom Bacillati; phylum Actinomycetota; class Actinomycetes; order Kitasatosporales; family Streptomycetaceae; genus Streptomyces; species Streptomyces sp. NPDC057474. The sequence continues at coordinate 19,505 of NZ_JBHVDX010000104.1, forward strand.
GCCGTCGAGAAGCACGTCAGCAATATCTTTCTGAAGCTCGGGCTGTCCCAGAGCGACGGTGACCACCGGCGTGTTCTGGCGGTGCTCACCTACCTCAATTCGTGATCATTTGACACTGTGTCAGTAAGGGTTCGGTCGAAGTTCAACATCCATCCAGATCCCCCCGGACCCCGCCCGGACCCCGCCCGGGCTCCACCCGGGCTCCACCCGGCTCCCACCCGGCCTCAGTCCGGACCGAGAACCATCGGTCCCCGGCGTGCGTCTTCAGAGAAGTGGCAGGGGCGGGTAAATCGTGGGAATTCAGGGCGTTCGGCAGTCTCAAAACAGCGTCCAACAGGCGAAAGCGCCAGGGAAGGCCACCCTCGCCGACGTAGGGTTGGTCTTGGGAGGGCCGGCGGGACGGCCGTTCCCGGACAGCCGCCCCAAGGGAGGTCCAGTTCAGTGACCAGCCAGGTCAGCAGCCCAGCGGAGCAGGCCGACGAGGCCGCTCTGGGAGAACTGAGGGAACAGCGCAAACCGGCGGGGACGAAGGACGTCCGCCGACTCGATCGGGTGATCATTCGGTTCGCCGGGGACTCCGGTGACGGGATGCAGCTCACCGGAGACCGCTTCACCTCCGAGACCGCGTCCTTCGGCAACGACCTCTCCACCCTGCCGAACTTCCCCGCCGAGATCCGCGCCCCCGCCGGCACCCTCCCGGGTGTGTCCAGCTTCCAGCTGCACTTCGCCGACCACGACATCCTCACCCCGGGTGACGCGCCCAATGTGCTCGTCGCCATGAACCCGGCCGCCCTGAAGGCGAACATCGGTGACGTGCCGCGCGGCGCGGAGATCATCGTCAACACGGACGAGTTCACCAAACGGGCGATGCAGAAGGTCGGGTACGCGACCAGCCCGCTGGAGGACGGGTCGCTGGACGGATACAGCGTCCATCCGGTGCCGCTGACCACCCTCACCGTCGAGGCCCTCAAGGAATTCGACCTCAGCCGCAAAGAGGCCGAGCGCAGCAAGAACATGTTCGCGCTCGGCCTCCTGTCGTGGATGTACCACCGGCCGACCGAGGGCACCGAGAAGTTCCTGGCGGCCAAGTTCGCCAAGAAGCCCGAGATCGCGGCCGCCAACCTCGCCGCCTTCCGCGCCGGGTGGAACTTCGGTGAGACGACCGAGGATTTCGCCGTCAGTTATGAGGTCGCGCCGGCCGCCGCCGCCTTCCCCGTCGGCACGTACCGGAACATCTCCGGGAACCTGGCCCTGTCGTACGGGCTGATCGCGGCCTCCCGGCAGGCGGATCTGCCGCTCTACCTGGGCTCGTACCCGATCACCCCGGCCTCGGACATCCTGCACGAGCTGAGCCGGCACAAGAACTTCGGTGTGCGGACCTTCCAGGCCGAGGACGAGATCGCGGGCATCGGGGCCGCGCTGGGGGCCGCTTTCGGGGGTTCCCTGGCGGTCACGACGACCTCCGGTCCCGGGGTGGCGCTCAAGTCGGAGACCATCGGGCTCGCCGTCTCGCTCGAACTGCCGCTGCTCGTCATCGACATCCAGCGCGGCGGGCCGTCCACCGGGCTGCCGACCAAGACCGAGCAGGCCGATCTGCTCCAGGCCATGTACGGCAGGAACGGGGAGGCGCCGGTGCCGGTCGTCGCGCCGCGCACTCCGGCCGACTGTTTCGACGCGGCCATCGAGGCGGCCCGCATCGCGCTGACGTACCGCACGCCCGTGTTCCTGCTGTCGGACGGCTACCTGGCCAACGGCAGCGAGCCGTGGCGCATCCCCGAGACCGACGAACTGCCGGATCTGACCGTGCAGTTCACCCGGGGGCCCAACCACACCCTCGACGACGGCACCGAGGTCTTCTGGCCCTACAAGCGCGATCCGCAGACCCTCGCCCGTCCCTGGGCGATCCCGGGCACGCCGGGGCTCGAACACCGGATCGGCGGCATCGAGAAGCAGGACGGCACCGGCAACATCTCGTACGACCCGGCCAACCACGACTTCATGGTGCGGACCCGGCAGGCGAAGATCGACGGGATCGATGTGCCCGATGTCGAGGTCGACGATCCGCACGAGGCCCGGACTCTGGTGCTGGGCTGGGGGTCGACGTACGGGCCGATCACGGCGGCGGTACGGCGGCTGCGTACGGCCGGGGAGTCCATCGCGCAGGCCCATCTGCGGCATCTCAACCCCTTCCCGCGGAATCTGGGTGCGGTGCTGGGGCGTTACGACAAGGTGGTGATCCCCGAGATGAACCTCGGGCAGCTCGCCATGCTCATCCGGGCGAAGTACCTGGTCGACGCCCACTCGTACAACCAGGTGAACGGCATGCCGTTCAAGGCGGAGCAGCTCGCCACGGCTCTCAAGGAGGCCATCGATGGCTGAGAGGTCCACGGAAGGCACGGGTACGGGCGGCACGATCGAGGCGCTTTCCCTCGTGCCCAAGGCCACGGCCCGGCAGTCCATGAAGGACTTCAAGTCGGACCAGGAAGTGCGCTGGTGCCCCGGCTGCGGTGACTACGCGATCCTCGCCGCCGTCCAGGGCTTCATGCCCGAGCTGGGTCTGGCCAGGGAGAACATCGTCTTCGTCTCGGGCATCGGCTGCTCGTCCCGCTTCCCGTACTACATGGACACCTACGGGATGCACTCGATCCACGGGCGGGCGCCGGCGATCGCGACCGGGCTCGCCACCTCGCGGCGCGACCTGTCCGTGTGGGTGGTGACCGGTGACGGCGACGCGCTGTCCATCGGCGGCAATCATCTGATCCACGCCCTGCGCCGCAACGTGAATCTGAAGATCCTGCTCTTCAACAACCGCATCTACGGCTTGACCAAGGGCCAGTACTCCCCCACCTCCGAGGTCGGGAAGATCACCAAGTCGACGCCCATGGGGTCGCTGGACGCGCCCTTCAATCCGGTGTCGCTGGCGATCGGGGCGGAGGCGTCGTTCGTGGCGCGGACCGTCGACTCCGACCGCAAGCATCTGACGGAGGTGCTGCGGCAGGCCGCGGCCCACCCCGGCACGGCCCTGGTGGAGATCTACCAGAACTGCAACATCTTCAACGACGGCGCGTTCGAGGTCCTCAAGGACCGGCAGCAGGCGGAGGAGGCCGTGATCCGGCTGGAACACGGCCGGCAGATCCGGTTCGGGGCGGACGGTGCGCGGGGGGTCGTACGGGACGAGGCGACCGGTGATCTGAAGGTGATCACCGTGACGGAGGAGAACGAGTCCCGGATCCTGGTCCACGACGCGCATGCCGCCTCCCCGACCACCGCCTTCGCGCTGTCGCGGCTGGCCGACCCGGACACCCTCCACCACACCCCGATCGGCGTCCTCCGGTCCGTCGAACGGCCCGTCTACGACACCCAGATGGCCGGCCAACTCGACTCCGCCATCGAGCAGTCTGGCAAGGGTGACCTGTCGGCGCTGCTGGCGGGCGGGGACACGTGGACCGTCGTCGGGTGACTACGGCTGCCTAGAGGGCCCGGGTCCGGTTCAGGCCCGGGCCTCGTCGTACGTCTGCCGGGCCTGCTGTACGTCGTCCATGCGGTCCTTGGTCCAGGTCGCCAGGGCGCGTACCTGTTCGGCGGCCTCGCGGCCGAGGTCGGTGAGGGAGTAGTCGACGCGGGGCGGGATGACGGGCTTGGCGTCGCGGTGGACGAGGCCGTCGCGCTCCAGGGTCTGGAGGGTCTGGGTGAGCATCTTCTCGCTGACGCGGCCGATGGCCCGGCGCAGCTCGCTGAAGCGGTACGACCGCTCCAGCAGCTCGATCAGCACGAGGACGCCCCAGCGGCTGGTGACGTGCTCGAGGACGAGGCGGTAGGGACACACGCCCTCGCCGTCCATGTCGTACTTGGTCGCGGGCTGTGTCGACGTCTCACTTACGGCCATGCCAGTACCTTACTTCAAAGTAGGTACTTTCGCAGAGTTAGCGCACCTCCTAGGGTTAGTGGAGCACCCGCCCCCTGGAGGAGTTTCACCATGAGCATCGTCGTCACCGGAGCGACCGGACAGCTCGGCAAGTTCGTCGTCGAGGGACTGCTGGAGAAGGTCCCGGCCGAGCAGATCACGGCCGTCGTCCGCAGCGAGGAGAAGGCCGCCGGGTTCGCCGCGCGCGGTGTGAAGGTCGCCGTCGCCGACTACAACACCCCCGAGACCTTCGACGGCCTCTTCGCCGCCGGCGACAAGGTGCTGCTGATCTCCGGCAGCGAGATCGACAAAAGTCGCGTCGCCCAGCACCAGGTCGTGATCGACGCCGCCAAGGCCGCCGGGGTCGCGCTCCTCGCGTACACCAGCGCGCCGGGCAGCCTGACGGCCGCGCTCGCGAACGACCACCGGGGCACCGAGGAGGCGCTGCTCGCCTCCGGTCTGCCGTACGCCCTGCTGCGCAACGGCTGGTACAACGAGAACTACACCGAGCAGCTCGCGCCGGTGCTGGAGTACAACGCCGTCACGCACGCCGCCGGTGCGGGCCGGGTGTCCTCCGCGACCCGCGCGGACTACGCGGCCGCCGCGGTCGCCGTGCTGACCGGTGAGGGCCACGAGAACAAGACCTACGAGCTCGGCGGCGACGTCGCCTGGAGCTTCGCCGACTACGCGGCCGAGCTGAGCAAGCAGACCGGCAAGGAGATAGCGAACAACTCCGTCCCCGTCGAGGCCCTCACCGGCATCCTGACCGGCGCCGGGCTCCCCGAGCCGCTGGCCGCGATCCTCGCGGGCGTGGACGCGTCCATCGAGAAGGGCGAGCTGGTCGTCTCCTCCGGCGACCTCTCCCGTCTCATCGGCCGTCCGACCACGCCGATCGCGGAGTCGATCACGGCGGCACTGAAGGCGTAGTCGGGCCGGGGTGCCGCGGTAGGGGCTGACGCACTCACCGCGGGTGCTCACGGCCGCGGGCCCGAGGACCCACCGCGGGCCCGAGGACCCGAGGAACCCGAACCGGACATCTGATCCCCGGGGCCGTGAAGTCCCGGCCGACGCCCCGAACTCCCCCTCGGGGTGCCCACCCCCGGCTGTCATGACCGTATCCCGATACGGGCATGACAGCCGGGGGTGCTCGGCGTTACCTTCGTGAGGGCTTGGGGTCGCGGTGGTGCGGCCGGTGAGGAGGAGGGGCCGTGGCGGCGCAGCCGAGGGGCGAACACCGGATAGGACTGCTGAACGGCTTCGCGGCGTACGGGATGTGGGGGATCGTCCCGCTCTTCTGGCCCCTGCTGAAGCCCTCCGGCGCGGTGGAGATCCTCGCCCACCGCATGGTCTGGTCCCTGGCGGTCGTCGGTGTCGCGCTGCTGGTGCTGCGGCGCTGGTCCTGGGCCGGCGAGCTGCTGCGGCAGCCGCGCAAGCTCGCCCTGGTCACGGTCGCGGCGGCGGTGATCACCGTCAACTGGGGCGTGTACATCTGGGCCGTGAACGCCCACCAGGTGGTCGAGGCCTCCCTCGGGTACTTCATCAACCCGCTCGTCACCATCGCCATCGGCGTCCTGCTGCTGAAGGAACGGCTGCGGCCCGTCCAGTGGACGGCGGTCGGCGTCGGCTTCGCGGCCGTCCTCGTCCTCACGATCGGGTACGGGCGACCGCCGTGGATCTCTCTCTGCCTCGCCTTCTCCTTCGCCACGTACGGGCTGGTGAAGAAGAAGGTCAACCTGGGCGGCGTCGAGTCGCTCGCCGCGGAAACCGCGATCCAGTTCCTGCCCGCGCTGGCCTATCTGCTGTGGCTGGGGTCGCGCGGGGACGCCACCTTCGGCCCGGAGGGGACGGGGCACGCCCTGCTCCTCGCCGCGACCGGTCTGGTGACCGCGCTGCCGCTGGTCTGCTTCGGGGCGGCCGCGATCCGGGTGCCGTTGTCCACGCTGGGGCTGCTGCAGTATCTGGCGCCGGTGTTCCAGTTCCTGCTGGGCGTTCTCTACTTCGGCGAGGCCATGCCGCCCGAGCGGTGGGCGGGCTTCGCGCTGGTGTGGCTGGCGCTGTCGTTGCTGACGTGGGACGCGCTGCGGACGGCACGCGTGGCGCGGCGGCGGCTGGCGGAGCTGGAGGACTCGGAGGAGCGGGGAGAACGGAAGGGCCTGGGCGAGCGGGAGGGCTCGGGGAAGCGGGGAGAGCGCGAGGAGTTGCCGGCCGCCGACGAGGCCTCCGGTACGCCGACCCCCCTGACCAAATAGCGCTCTTGACGGAGAGTCAGTCCCGCCCGCACCATCCAGGCACCTCATTCACTGTGGACCCGCCATGGGTCGGCCACCAGCCGCCCATGAGGTCCCTATGGAATCCGGAGCCCCCACATGAAGCTCTCCGTTCCGCGACCGCAGTTCTCGGTCTCCGCCCGTAGACCGGGGCGGGCCGCCGTCACCGCCGTCGTCACGGCGGCGGCGCTGCTCACCACCGGGTCGATGGCCGGTGCGGCCCCCGCGCCGATGGGTGCCGCCGCGCCGCCCGTCGAGGTGGCCGCCGCCCCCGACCTGCCGGTGGCGAACGTCAAGGCGCACCTCACGCAGTTCCAGTCCATCGCCGCGGCGAACGGCGGCAACCGGGCGCACGGCCGCGCCGGCTACACCGCGTCCCTGAACTACGTGAAGGGCAAGCTCGACGCGGCGGGCTTCGTCACCACCACGCAGTCCTTCACGTCCGGCGGCCGCACCGGCTACAACCTGATCGCGGACTGGCCCGGCGGCGACACGAATCAAGTTGTCATGGCCGGTTCACATTTGGACAGTGTCACCTCGGGTGCCGGCATCAACGACAACGGCACGGGTTCCGCCGCCGTGCTGGAGGCCGCGCTGGCCGTGTCCCGCGCGAACTACCAGCCCACGAAGCATCTGCGGTTCGCCTGGTGGGGCGCGGAGGAGCTGGGCCTCGTCGGCTCCCGCTACTACGTCAACAACCTGTCCACCGCGAACCGGGCCCGCATCAGCGGCTACCTCAACTTCGACATGATCGGCTCGCCGAACCCCGGGTACTTCGTCTACGACGACGACCCCGTCATCGAGCAGACCTTCAAGGACTACTTCACGGGGATCGGCGTCGCGACCGAGATCGAGACCGAGGGTGACGGCCGCTCCGACCACGCTCCCTTCAAGAGCGCCGGCGTCCCCGTCGGCGGCCTCTTCACGGGGGCGAGCCGCGCGAAGACCGCCGCGCAGGTCGCCAAGTGGGGCGGCACGTCCGGCCAGGCCTTCGACCGCTGCTACCACTCCTCCTGCGACACCACGTCCAACATCAACGACACGGCGCTCGACCGGAACGGCGATGCGCTGGCGTACGCGGTGTGGGAGCTGTCGGAGTAGGGGTAGTAGGGGCGGCGCCGTCTTGTAGGTAGAGCTGCAGGTGGTGGGCGTCCGGGGTCGGCCGGTCGGTGGAGAGCGCCGCGGTCGGCCCCGGGTGCTCGGCGAGGACGGGAACGGGGACGGCGATATGGGATGGGGGGCGGGGGCGGGTCGGCGCGCAGGCCGGTGAGCGGGTGTGCCGGAGGTCGGTGGGCGGGTCGCGGCGGAGGCGTGTCGCGTCGTGCGGGCGCGTTACTGGCCATGGGCGTACGGGGCGGGGTCGAGGGCGCGGGCTCGTTCGGTGAGGCGGGTCATGCGGGTGCGGGCCTTCTCCAGTTGTTCCAGGTCGTCGGCGGCGGGGCCGGCGTCGGCGGCGAGGTCGGTCCAGACGGCGATCAGGTCGCGGCCCAGGTGCAGGCCCTGGAGCGGGTCGCGGACCGCGCGCCAGGCGGCCGCCGCGCTCTGGACGTTGCCGTACGCGGCACGCTGGTCGCGCATGCGGTGGCGGAGGCCGGCCAGGTCGAGGGAGAGGTGGAAGGAGCGGAGGGCGTCGCCGGCCAAGTAGGCGATGTAGGCGGTCAGTTCGCGCAGCTTCAGCACCTCGGAGTGCTGTGGGCCGAGCGTTGCCGTCGCCTGGGCGACCGTCTGCTCGGCCATCTCCGCGGCCTCCTGGATGCGGCCCAGTTTCACCGCCTCGTTGATCCGCGACACGGACTCCCCGAACGGTGACGCCGTACCGCCGTCCTCGTCCGCCGTGTCCAGCACCGCCTCTGCCACCGCGTCGAACTCCCGTACCGGTGCGGGCTTCGGCGCGCTGTCCTCTTCCAGCACCTTCCACTCGGGAGCGGAATAGGCGTCGGTGGCGGACTCCTCCGGAGGGGCCGGCGCGTGGGGTGCGGGTGCAGGGGTGGGAGCGGAGGGCGTCGCGTGGATCGGCATCGGGGGCGGTGTCGGTGGCCAGGGCTGGGGCTCCAGCGAGGCGGGCCCCGACTCCGGCACCGGCACCGGGTCCGACGGGTGCGCCGGTGCCGGTGCGGAGGAGGGGGACGGCTCGTGCGCCGGCTCCTGGGTGGGATCGTCGGTCGGGGCCGGAGGCCACGGCAGCGGGTTCGGAGAGACGTGCTTCGGCTCAGGGAAGGCCATGGCGTCCGGCGTGTGGGCAGGGGTCTGCACCCGGGCCGGGTTCTGGCTCGGAGGCCAGGGCCGCGACTCCGGTGACACGGGCCCCGGCTCGTGAGTCGGTTCGGCATCCGGCGCGTGTGCGGAGTCCCGGACGGGCGCCGGGTTCTGGCTCGGGGGCCAGGGCTGCGGCTCCAGGGAGGGAGGGGCCGACCGTGGGGTGTCGGACGGAGCCTGGGGCGGGGTGGTGGCTTGGTCCGCGGGCCAGGGGTGTTGTGGGGTCGTCCGGGCCGGAGGGGGAGGCAGCACAGGGTCCGTGGCCGGGCCGAACTCCCCCGTGGGGGGTGAGACGGTGCCGGCGGCCGGGGTCGCGTCCCGGGTGGGCTCGGGTGTTGGGGGGTGGTCGTTGGCCGGGTCCACCGGAGTGCCCGGCAGGGTCAGCGGGAGGCCCGGGTTGCGGGGCGGCTGTGCCAAGGGACCCTCCTTGGGTTCCGGCACCGCGCGCAGGACGAACGTCGACGGCGCGACCCCGCCCGGCGTCGGCTCCGGCGACTGCCCCTGCTTCTCCTTCGCCGCCGTGAGCGGCATGGTCCGGGGCTCTCGCTTCACCTCCGGAGCCGCCGCGTCCACGGGCTCCGCCGGGGGCTGGTCCGACTTCACCTCCGGGGCGACGGCTGCCGACTCCGGCACCGCGCGCAGTACATGTGTCGACCTGTCACGGCGTGGGGCTTGCGCCGGCGGCCGGGGCGGCTCCGGCGCGACCCATCGGGCCGCCCCCTCGCTCACCGGCGCGGCCGCACTCTCGTGGGCGGCACCGGCCCCGGGACCTCCCTCGTTCTCCGGCGCTCCCACGACCCCCCTCGGCTCCCCCACCCGCACCGGCTCACCGGCGTAGTGGCTGGAGCCGTCGACATGGATCTGGAGGGGGACGACGTAGCCGATGCGTTCGTCGTGGACGGTGGCGAGGACGGGGTGGCCGGTGGCGAGGGCGAGGCGGTGGAGGTAGTCGAGGGCGGCGGTCTGGAAGGACTCCCCCGCGGCCGGGGGCACCTGCATGCCGCCGACCGTCGCGCCGGCCTCGGCGGAGACCCGTACGTCGATCGGGGTCAGCCCGGCCGGCGCACGCCCCGCGCGCTTGAGTTCCCGCTTCTGTTCGCGGCTGAGTCGAGTCATCGTTCCCTCACTCGGGTCGGGCAGAAGGAGAAGGAGAAGGAGAAGGAGAGGTCGTGGATGAGGCGGCGGAGTCCGGCCCGGACGGGTCCGGCGCCGACACCGCTGCCTCCACCGTACGCACCTCGTCCACCCGCCACGGCACACCCTTGCCCGAGCGCACCAGCTTCACGTACACCGTGGCCTGGGGGCCGGTCCCCGTCCAGCCGTCGCGGCCGTACGCCGTGCCGTCGACGAAGAGGGCGCGGTAGGCGTCCCGAGAAGAGTCGGACGGGGTGTCGCCGTCGTCGTCCAACTCCACGTCCACGGTCGTCCACGCCTCGTGCGCGGCCCAGGAGTTCCACTGGTCGCCCGCGCCGCTCGCCGGGCGGTACGAGCGCTCGGCCTTCGCCTTGTCGGCGGTGAACCAGCGGGCGGAGCGCAGTACGGCGTCGTGCGGACCGGTGTCGTACTTCGTGTCGTAGCCGTACGCGACCTCCACCCAGGCCTCGGCGACGGCGGTCGCGTCGGTGTCGTCGACACCGGTGGGGCTCGGGACGTGCGCGTCCGGGCCGAGCGGTTTGCCGGACGGCAGGGGTGCCTTGGGGGTGAAGGGCGGTGCGGACGTGGACGTGCCGCCGCCCGCCGTCTCGCGGTGGTCCTCCAGGCCGCACGCGGCGAGGACCGCCACACCGGTCACCGTCGCGAGCACGACCGCCCCCGCCCGGCGGACCCCCCTGCCGCATCCGCCGGATCCGGCTCCGGCTCCGAACAGCCCGCGGCGCTCCTCACGCTCCCCGCGCTCGTCACGCCCTCCGCGCCCCCCGCGCGCATCGCGCATCGTGTTCACCCTCATCCCCCTCCTCACCTCAGTGCCCTTCCTCGCCGATCGCGTCGTCCACGTCATCACTACAGCCCCAACCAGGGCGCCGGATTCACGTACTCGCCGTTCTGCATCACCTCGAAGTGGAGGTGCGCGCCCGTCGAGTAGCCCGTCGAGCCGACCAGGCCGACCCGTTGACCGACCTTCACCTTGTCGCCGGCCTTGACGCTGAGGCCGCGCAGCATGTGGTTGTAGGTCGTGGAGATGCGGTCGCCGTTGATGGTGCCGTGGGAGATGACGACGCGGTTGCCGTAGCCGTTGGTCCAGCCCGCGAAGGTGACCTCGCCGTCGCGGGCGGCGAGGACCGGCTTGCCTTCGGCCACGCCGAAGTCGGTGCCGGTGTGCAGTTTGCGGACCCCGAGTATGGGGTGCATGCGCCAGCCGTACGGGGAGGTCACGGGCGGGTTGCCGGAGAGCGGCATCGCCATCTCCCTGCCGTCCGGGAGCTTGCCCGGCGGGTCGTCCACCGACTCGTACTTGGCGATGAGGGACTTGATGCGGACGACGTAGTTCTGGGTCTCGGTGTAGGGCGGGATGCCGCCGTACTTCTGCACGGCACCCGGGCCGGCGTTGTACGCGGCGAGCGCCAGGTCGAGGGTCTCGCCGGTCGCCTGGCCACTGTCCTTGTAGCCCTGGACCTGCTTGGCGAGGGCGCAGTCGTAGCGGCCCTGGGCCATGATCGCGTCGCCGGGGTCGTACGGGGATATGCGGCCGTTGCCGTCGTCGTCCTTGCCCCAGCTTGGCCAGGTGCCGGGCATGAACTGGCTCAACCCCTCGGCGCCCACCGGGGACTTGGCGTTCGGGTTCCAGCCCGACTCTGCCTCGATCTGCGCGGCGATCACGGCCGGCTTGATGACGTCGCACATGGCGCCCGCCTTGAGCACCCAGGGCACGTACTCCGCCGGTACCTGGCCCGACTTGAGGCCGCCGCCGACACCCTGTTCCTCGGCCTCGGCCTCGCCGCCCCCGCTCACCGCGACCATCATCACCACCGGCATCAGCACGGCCGCCACGCAGCCGCCGACGACCCAGGTCGTGACGGACCCTCCCCCGTTGGACATCTGCTCCCCTCAGCGTCGAAGTGGCGAAGTGGCGAAGTCCAGTCATGTTCCTGCCACTTGGGTCCAGTCGGACGAGTCTCTCCGCTCACCCGCGTTTCTCGCGTCACCAGCGCGTCACAGGCTCGTCGCAGGAACTCACGTCCGGATTCCCAAGCCGCTCGTACGCCGTGAAGATCGGGGGTGGGCGCCGCGCCGGATACGGAACCGGCGGCGAGCGCCACGTCGGGTGCGACGGGTACGGCGAACTCAGGAAGACTGCTGTGATCAGCGGCGGAAACGGGGAGTGGTGGAGAGCGGTGATGCGGTGATGCAGCCGGGCACAGGACGGGCGGCGGCCGGGCCGGAGATCTGGGTGCGTGGGCCGGTCATGGAACGGGAGGCGCGGCCGCAGGACCCGCCGCCCCGGGCGACCGCGAGCGCGCGGCGGTTCTCCTGGGTCGCCACGCACGGCGGCGCCGGGTCCACCACCCTCGCGACGGTCTTCGGCGGTCATGACACGGGCCGCAACTGGCCGCGCCCCGAACACGGCGAACCGGCGTCGGTGCTCCTGGTGGGACGCACGCACGCCGCCGGGCTCGACGCGGTCTCGCACACCCTGGACATCTTCCGGCGGGGCGACGCACCGCCGGGCCTCGACCTCGACGCGATCGTGCTGGTCGCGGACGCGCCCGGACGGCTCCCCCGGCAGCTCGTGCAGCGCGTGAAGGTGATCGGTTCCGTCATAGACGTCTACCGCGTGCCCTGGGTGCCCGCCTGGCGCACCGGCGATCTCACCGGACCGCCACCGCGGGAGAGCGCGGCGCTGGCCCGCCTGACCGGGAGGACCCCATGAGCAGCACCCTGTACGCCGCCGCCACGACGCTGGCCGGGCCTCCGGCGGTGGTCACCAGCGAGCTCGACTACGTCCTGAACATCCTCGCCTGGCTGGTCACCGCGGCCGGTGTGTGCGGGCTGCTGATCGTCGGCTCGCGGATGGCCGTCTCCCTGCGGTCCGGGGAGGGCGACGAGCATCTCAGCCAGTTCGCCATGGTCATGGGCGCCTGCGTCATCGGCGCGACGGCGGGGCCGATTGTGGGGTTCGTGCTGTAGGGAGAGCGTAAGCAGGACAGGGGC
>NZ_JBHVDX010000105.1:0-31931 GCF_042802555.1 Streptomyces sp. NPDC057474
CCCGGCCCCGGCGTCGGCCGGGGCCGGGTGGCAAGGACGGTGGGGGTCAGGGGCGGTAGGGGGCGATGGACAGCAGGCCCAGGCCGTAGGCGCGGCCCTGGCCGATGCCGGTGGTGATCGCGGTGCGCAGGGCCTCGGGGTCGGTGACGGTGGCGACGCCCTCGAAGCGCATCGCACGCAACCGGATCCCCTTGGTCTCACTGCGAGAGCCGAGCACGTCGGGCTGCGGGAGGTCGAGGACGAGTTGGTTGGCCAGTCCCGCCCGGCCGGCTTGGCGCTCCCACCAGGCCAGGGCATCCTCGCCGGAGACGGGCACGCGCCTGCCGCGCCGGGCGCCGGGCACCGGCACGCTCTTGATCGGGTTGGCGTCGATCCGGAACCGCACGACGCGGCCTTCGTCCACCCAGTTGAGCAGCGGGCCCAGGTCGCGGTATTCGACCTGGCTGGTGTAGCCGGAGGGCAGGGCGTTGCGGTTGATGGGCAGCGTGGACTGGATCAGCAGCAGCGCACCGGTCTGCTCGCGCTCGATGCGGTAGAGGGTGTTCGTGGCCGTCCTGGGGGCGGGTCCGAGGGCGTCGGGGAACAGGGCCTGGACGGTGGTGTGCAGGCGGGTGGCATCCTTGAGGTCACGGTGGACGTCCCGGCTGCGGGCTTCAAGGTGGAGCCGGGCCAGGTGCAGCGTCTGGGTGGCGGCCGTCGGGGTGGTGGTCATGCGGCGGCTGCCTCTCGGTAATTGGTCAGTGCGGTGAGCCAGTCAGTGCCCCGGCCCGCGTCGTCGGCGTCGGGCAGCGGGCGTTGCCGCTCCCACACGGGGCGGCCCGTGAAGTGGCGGTGCGGGCCGGGCTGGTCGCGGATCTTCGTGTCCGGCAGGGCTCCGGGCTCGGGGGCGGCGTCGTAGAGGAATGTCACGGGCTCTCGGGCGCCGTACCGCGCTGGGGTGCGGTGCAGCGGCAGGCGGTCGAGTTCGGCCACCGGATCGCTCACGTCGGACCGGATGAGGATCGGGGTGTCCGGGACGCAGGCACGGCGCCCCAGGTAGGGGGCGAACCGGGGACGCTGGAGGGCCTGGGTGCACCGGGCGAGCGTGGGCTGGGGGCCGGTGACGGCGACGGTGAAGGCGGCGTCGGTCAGGTATTGGCGCTGGGTGAGGATGGTGCCCTCCCTCAGCTTGCGGAACTTGCCGTCGGCGGTGGGCGGGGTGAGATGGCGGGGGTAGCCGCCGCCGACGGTGTGGAAGTCCATCTCCCGCTGGCCCGGCCGGTCCACGCGGATGGTGTAGGACAGCTCGGTGAGGTCGGTGTTGTCGCTGTCGCGGGGTCGGCCCAGGCAGCAGGCGAGCAGTCCGGTGAGGCCGGAGCGGGTGGGCCAGCGGTGGGTGGTGCGTACTTCGAAGTCCGCGTCCGAGCCCCAGGACTGCAAGGGTCCGGACAGGTGGAGCAGGAGCCCGCCGCTCACGCCAGCTCCTTGGTGACGGTGTCGCTCACGCGAGTGATCAGCTCGTCCAGGCCGTCGAGGCGGTCGCCCAGCGCGTCGAAGGAATCGTCGGTCAGTCCGCTGTAGGCGTGGGTGATCAGTCCCCCTGTGCCCAGGAAGCGGTGGTGGGCCCGGGCGTGGTCGTTCAGCCGCTGCATGGAGCGGGGCAGGTAGCCCTCGGCGCTGTCGGGCACCGGGGTCTCGTAGGCGCCGACCAGGCTGACCGGGCGGTCCGACCGCAGTGCGGCGTAGGTCAGGTGCGGCACGGTGAACGGGGCGGTGCCGGAGGCTTTGGCCGGCAGGACTGTGGTGACGAAGGCGCGCATGAACTCTGCGAGTACGGCCTGGGCGGTCTGGGTGTCGCCGTCGAGGTTGCGCACAAGTTCGGTGACGTTCAAGGAGGTGTAGCGGTAGAAGGTGGCCGAGGTGTAGCGCTGGTCCCCCATGTGCCCGGCGCCGCGCTCGGTGCCCTCCTCTTCGAGGATGTCGTCGACCGCCGTGAAGTAGTCCAGCTGGGTGCTGGCCGCGTGGGTGCTCAGTCCGTGCGCCATCTGCACCGCGCCGTCCACGATGGAGCCGGACTCGTTGGCGAGCATGCGGCCGAAGGCGGCGACCGAGGCGTTCCTCGACTGAAGGATCGTGAGCACCGCCGCCTTCGGCAGGATCTTGGCCGCGTACCTGGCCAGCGGGCTGCCCTCACCAACGGCGGGCTCTTCCTCGTCGTCCGCTGCCGGTTCCAGGTCGGCGTCCGCCTTCCTGCGGGTCGTCCTCTTCACCGCCTCGGCCTCGATGTCGTAGACCGCCTGGGTGATGTCGCCGCGATGTCCGTCGGCGAGGTCTGCCAGTTCGTCCAGGGCGCTCTCCGGCAGGAACAGCAGGGCATTGGTGCCACCGGAGTCGGCGATACCCAGCCCCTTCACCCCGGCCGCCAGAATCAACATCTGCCCCGCAGCCAGGGCCAGTTCCGGCTGCCAGCCGCGGGCTCCCAGCCGCTTGGCGACGGCCTGTGGCACGCCGCGGGTCCGCAACGCCCGGATGCCGACCGCCCTCTCCACAGCCGTACGGGTGTGCCGCTTGCCGTTCTGCGAGGAATTGCGAGCGCGCATCACACCGCCGTAGCGCGCGGACTTCGGAGCCCCCTGCCGATCCCTGTTGAGATTGGAGTAGGGGTAGGACTGGATCAGGTGGAGGTCGACGTGCAGGCTTCCGGGGCCGAAGTTGATCACTCGCTCTTCTCCTCAGCGGTGCGGATGGTGGGGGTGTGGAAGGCGCGGGCCCATTCGACGCGGACGTCGTCCGCCCACTTCGGCCAGCGGGTCAGATCCCGCAGCAGCACAGGCCACTTGACGGGGATCTGCTGCGAGCGCAGCAGCGAGATCGCGCCGGGAAGCTCCCGGTACAGGTCCTCGCCGCCGAGTTCAGCCAGGTGCGACAGCGCGTCGGCGGCGTTCTCCCGGCGCATCGCGCCCGTGCGTGCGGCACGGGCGTAGGACCAGCCCAGGTTCTGCCACATCTCCGCCGGTTTGACCGCGGGCGGCGGGTTCGACTTCGCCGTGCGGGGGTTGGGGGCGTCGTGGACCGCGTACAGGCAGGCCACGAGCAGATACGGCAGTTCGGCCTCGCGGGTGGGCGTGTAGGAAGGGATCCCTCCGGCAGGCAGCAGATGCATGTACAGCCGCCACGGGGAGGACAGTTCCTCGGCCAGGCCGTCACGCAAGGCGGCCCGGCCGCCCGGGGTGGCACACGCGCTACGGACGGTGCGCATGAACCGCTCGAACGACTCCAGCGGGTTCTTCTTGACCGACGGGGCGGGCGGGGACTCGGTGGTCACGCGGCCTTCGCCCTCCTTCCAGGAGTCCGGGGGTGGGTGAGCTGGGTGCGGGCCTGGGCCACCGGGTGCAACCCCTGCGGGGTGATCGCGGCCGGCCGGGTGATGGCGTCGTAGATCTCCAGGGCCAGGCCGCGAAACCGGGGCACCTCGGCGCTGTCGTGGCTGATCGTCGGCCAGAACAGCGCCTCGGCGCGGTCCCAGTACGCGGCGGTCGCCTCATCCGCCCACGGGCAGGACTTCTCACCGGGCGCCAGGTGCTTCCACACCGTACGAAGAGCCCTGGCCAGATCGGCCGCCGCGCCCTCCGCCGCTCTGCGGGTGTCGGCCACGCGGGCGGCGCGTTGCGGATGCCGGGAAGGAAGGAACGCGGCGATACTCGCCGGGGTCGTCACGGCGTACCAGTGTTCGTCCTTCTCCTGTTTCTCCTGGTGGCAGCCCAGCGCCCGCACGCGCACCGGCCCCAGCCCGTCAAGGACTTCCTCGGGAAGGTCGGCGAACGCGGACAGCCAAGCCGGAAGAATCTGCCCCTTGACGCCCGCCGCGGCGGGGTTCTTCGCGTGGATGAAGGCGTCGAAATCCCTCAGCAGGGAACGGCGCCAACTCGCCCGCACCGGGCCACCCTTGGCGCGGTCGATGACGAACGGGTCCCGGGCCGCGGGCAGATCCGTCCGCGTGGCCCAGGCCACCCAGCAGCCTGTCGTCTCCGCTCCCGTCTCGTCCGCAGACAGCAGGACGTGGTGGGCGCTCCGGCCGGTCAGCAGCGAGACGGGCCCGCACACGGGTGATGGCAGCAGGGGGTCTTCGAGTTCCTCGCGCTCCCACGGCGCGAGATCCTGTGCCGGATCTTCTCCTCCAGTCGGCGGGGGGCACGCCAGGACGAGTGAGGTGAACAGACTGCCGCCCAGCGGGTGGAAAGACACCAGCGCCCGCAATGGCGCGGCCTTCATGTTCTTGGAGTTCACGCCGCCGTGCCGGCGCTGGGCCCCCGTGCCCGACGGGCCGTAGCCGCGCCAGGCGAGCAGCCAGCCCAGGGCCTCGTCCGACGGTACGGGGACATCCTGCGGCGTCCGGTCGAGCCAGGGCTGGTTCGATCCCGACGGCCTCGGCATCACCAGTTTCCCGGGCGGCGCCTGGCGCGAGCACTCCGCCGCAAGACGGGGATCCTGGAGGAACGGCCGGTGCGGATCATAGAGATCGAACCGGTGCCGCCACCGGTCGAAGTACGTGTTCACGGCCCCCGCATCGAACCGGCCCGCCGACAGCAGCGCGTCGAAGCGCTCCTCCCATTCATCCCGGTCGGGCACATCAAGGCCGCCGGCGCGGACCGCGAGCGCGGTCAGAAGGCGCCGCAGCATCGACTCCACCGCCGGGTTCGCCACCTCAAGGTCCGCCACAGCATGAGCGGCCAGAAGAGCCGTCCGCAGACCGACTCCTCGACGACCACCAGGCTCAACCCCTGGCACCAAGACCGCCAACTCCTCGGGATCCGCGTCCCGACGGAACACCAGCGTGACGCACGGCTGGTCAGCCGTACTGAAGGCACGCAAAATCCCCCTCCTCACACTTTCGGACACGTCAACAGCGCCTGAACAGCGACGAGTTCACAGGCAGTCGCCGACCCCAAGCAGGTAGTGACGCTAAGGGGACGTATGGATTAGGCGCAACCGGAACCTCCAGACTCGCCCCAACTGTCAGACCTGCCCTATACAGTCCTGGTGGGCACGCTCTGCACGCGCAGAGGTAACCCAGGGACGTATGGGAAAAATCGCCACAATATCCCCCAGCTCCGCATCAGCGGAGACTCACGCCCTGACCCACCCAATCGAGTGACCCGAAAGCATGTCCCACGACTGCGATAGGCCGCGATCGAAAGAACGGGCTTGTCGTGACGCATAACAAGATGGCAAAGCGCCCCTAACCATGCAGGTCAGCAAGGGTTGGCTCCGCGTCCGCGGAGGTGCCCCGGCCACCCTCGAGCGGATGATCCGCACCTTCGCGTTAGCTCCGCGCCCGCGGAGGTGCCCCGTCCGGGATGACCCCGCAGAACCGGTACCACTGGTTGGCTCCGCGCCCGCAGAGGTGCCCCGACCCCAGTCAACGCGGTCACCAACCGGCTGAAGTTGGCTCCGCACCCGGAGGTGCCCCGATCGACCCGCGCGGGATCCACTGGCCGTCGATGTTGGCTCCGCGTCTGCGGAGGTGCCCCGTCCGCGGCAGTCATCCCGATCTACTTGAGCGAGTTAGCTCTGCGTCCGCAGAGGTGCCCCGAGGGGCCGGTGCGCGGCGTAGAGGGTGCGTCCGATGGTTCCGCATCCGCGGAGATGCCCCGAAGAAGCCGAACTCCCAGGGCATGTGCTACCAGTTGCTCCGCGTCCGCGGAGGTGCCCCGTTCGCCTGGGGCGGCATCCTCGTCCGCACCTCGCCGGCTCCGCCTCCGCGGACCCCGTCGGCATCGAGCGCGGTGTGCGTGGTCTCGCCATTGGCTCCGCGTCCAGAGAGGTCTCCCGCCCACCCGCCACATCGGGCGCGCCCAGGTGGTCTTCGCTCCGTGACCGCGGAGGTAGCCAGCTTGCTCGTTACTGAGCATGAGCCTCACGCACGTCAGACGAGACGCATGCACCTCACAAGAGCGGGCTCGCGGTGGAATTCGAAGTCATTGCTGCCATTCGTGCTGCGAGGGTTCTGATTCGCCAACTCCGAGGGCTGTTGGTGGACATCGGTAACGCAATCCGCGCTTGGCGCTCCGTGCGCGACGCCTTGCAGAACGAGCAGGAGGAACACCACGGCTGGCCTCTGCGCTCGCTCCGACTTGGCGGCGGGCGGTCGGCACCAAGCCAGGGCGTTCGGCAGTCGCGCCGCTGCCACCACCGGGTTGGATCTCTGCGGCTGGCCTGGTGGCAAAAGGGCGCGGCGTTCCGTTCGGAACGGAGTGGTGGCAGGAGCTTTCCTGGCCTGATCGCGCTTCTGAAGCGGTATACGCCGGTCGTACAGCGGGGTCCCTCGTGGCGGCGGGCCGGTTGCTACGGAAGCGAACGGCGCACTCTGGTGCGGTGGATGCCCATTGCGCTCGTTACAGTGAGTTCGCGATCGCCTACGATTGGCTACTCCGGCCGTTTGCTCAACGGGAGCGGGCCGCGCGAGGGAGGGGAATACGCGCATGATTCGACGCCTGGCCATGGCCTTCGGCACGCTCTCCGTCGCGACACTGGCGTTGACGCGTCTCCCTCTGGAACTTGGCAAGTCGTGGGCTTTTGTGGCCCACTCCGCTCACACCAGCCGCCTCAGTTGAAAGCGAGCGCGCGGTAGACATTGCGGACATCCGTCAGGGGTTGGCGGTCGCGGGTGTAGTAGAGCTTGTTCGTCAAAAGAATTGCCCACCGTCGGCGCCGGGGTGAGATCCACATGCCGGTTCCCGTGAAGCCGTAGTGCACCCAGATGTCGTCGGCTGGATCAGCACCGGGGGCGGGGTGCCAGAACAGCCCACGTGCGGGGGCAAGTGAGCCGGTCTGGACGCTGAGCGACGCCTCGGACCAGGCAGACCCGAAGCCCGCTCGCTCGGGGACAGCGTTGTCGTCCAACATGTAGCGCAGGAAGCGGGAGAGGTCGTCGAGGACGGTGAAGGCGCCGGCGATGCCGCACACGCCGCCGAGGAGGCGGGCGGAGAAGTCGTGGGCGGTGCCCTTGAGGTGGGTGTTGGTGTCCGGGTCGAGTTCGGTGGGCGCGCACCGGGCGACCGTCGCGGCGGGTAGGGGGCCGAAGCGAGTGGCTTTCATGCCCAGGGGCTGCCAGGTCCGTTCCGTGGCGAGTTGGTCGAGGGGCTGGCCGGAGATGTGTTCGGCGAGGTAGCCGAGGATGAGTGCGGCTCGGTCGGTGTATTCGACGGCCTCGCCCGGTGGGCGGTGGAGGGCTTCGTGCAGTACGCCGTCGCGGATGTCCTGGGGGTCGGTGCCGTACAGGTTCTTCAGTTGGGCCCGTAGGGGGACCCCTGCGGTGTGAGTGAGGAGTTGGCGAGCCGTCACGGCCGCGAGCGGGTGGCCTTCGACCTCCATCCAGAACTCGCCCAGCGGGGAGTCGATGTCGAGTTTGCCCTCCTCGAACAGGGCTCCGACGGAGGACCAGACAGCGAGGATCTTGGTGAGGCTAGCGGCATCGAAGACGGTGTCTGGGCGCATCGGAGCATTCGGTTCGTCGGGGTCGAGAACTCCTGTGGTGCCTTGGGCTCGGATGCCCGAGGCGTCGCCGACGGCCCAGACGGCGCCGGGGTAGACCTTGTCGCGGACGCCTTCGTCGAGCAGGGCTTCGATGCGGTCGGTGCGGTACGTCATGGTCTCCCTGTTCTCCGTGGGCATCCCGTCGGCCAGCGTAGTGACGGGAGTGGAAGCGGTTTGGCAATGGCGTGTCGGACATCGGCCGGCCACAGCCGTTCTAGGTGAGCTGACGGCCCAGATCGGTCAGGGCCTGGGCGGTGGCGGAGAGCGGGTAGCGGGCGGCATTCGCGTGGCCGGCCTGACGCAGAGCCGGGAGCAGGCCAGGTGTGGTCCGTAGCCGGTCCAGGTCACGGGCCAGGGCGGCGGGGTTGGTGAAGTCCGTTGCCACGCCGGAGGCGGCAACGGATTCGCTGAGGCCGGGTACGGGTTGGTAGAGGACAGGGAGGCCGCAGGCTTGGGCCTCCAGTGCGACCAGGCCCATGGCCTCCAGGGTGGTGGAGGGCATGACCAGTAGGTCGTGCTCGGTGAAGGTTTTCCACAGCTGTGAGCGGCGGAGCCACCCAAGGTAGCGGGCTCGTACGCCAGCTCGTTGCAGCAGCGCGGTCAGGGTGTGGAACTGGGCTTGTGGTGCGGCGACGCTCAGTTCGACGCCCGGCACCGAGGCCAAGCTCTTCACCAGGGCCTCGACGCCCTTCTCGGCCGTGAGTCGACCCGCGTACAGCAGCCGCAGATGGCTCGTCGGAGAGCGGGGAGGCCGGGCCGGTGGGTCGGTGATCAGGTGGTCGGGGATGCCCCAGGGGATGTGGGTGATCTTGCGTCGGTTGACCAGTGGGACGAGTTTGCGAAGTTGGTCGGCCATCGCGCTGGTGGGGACGACGATGGCGTCGGCGGCCTTCGTCGTCTCATGCAGCACCTGGAGCTGGTCGCGGTGAGCCTCGGCGAAGAGCAGGTCGGTGCCGTGCACCAGGGCGATGCGGGGGTGTGTGGGGAGCGCGCGGATCAGGGCGGGGGTGGCGCCGAAGGTGAGGTGCTGCAGGTGCAGGACGTCGATCCGGGTCGGGTCGATCGCGGCCGCCAGTGCCGAGCGCAGGGCGGCGACGTATCGGCTGAAGGCTGAGCCCTCCAGGCACTTCCCGGGGACTTGGAGGAGGTCGAGGCCGGCCGGGAGGTGAATTCGCGGGCCGGTGGGGGCGAGCATGAACGCCCGCGCCGGGATGAGCGGTTGCTCACCCGTGTAGAGGTCAAGGAAGAGTTCGACGCTGCCTCCCGGGCTTCCAGCGGGCAGGTCCAGCAGGGTGGCGGCCAGCGGCCCAGCGGTCAGTTGCGGGGGCACCGGACTCCTCCGGGGTTCTCTTCGTAGAGGCGGGAGATGTCGATGCCGTCCGTCGCCGCGTACTTGGCATCCTGCTGCTGATAGCTGGCCGACGTGCCGAAGGCGCTGAGGAAGATGAGCTTGCCGAAGGTCATGCCCGCGTAGATGCGCACCGGCCGGGCGGCACGGATCTCCAGGGTCCAGCGAATGGCGTGGCCTTGGTGGCCGAGCGGGGCGGAGACGTGGACCCAGATGCCGAGCGCGCCGATGGTGCGGTTGCCGTTGAGCAGTTGTGCGTACGTCTCGGAGCCGGTCTTCTCCAGCGTGACGCCGAGATAGAACGCGTCCGGCGTCAGCACCAGGCCCGCGGCCGGGATGCTCTGCTCGGCGAACGCGGTTGGGACGGCTGCGTCCAGGTCTCCGTCGCAGATACGGATGGTGTCGCCGAGTCGCCAGTCGTAGGCGTTCGGGGAGAGTCGGGCGGGGTCGTACGGGTCGATCGTGATCTCGCCTGCCTGGATGGCGGCGCTGATCGCGGGGCCGGTGAGGATCACGAGGCGACCGCCCTGAACTGGGTCGCGTCGCGCCAGTAGGCGGACGGCTGCGGGCCGACGGCGGCCTGGTACTTGCCCTGGTAGGGGGCGATGGAGCCGGTGGAGACGAAGAACATGATCTGCCCGATCCGCATGCCCGCGTACACCCGTAGCGGGCGGATCGGGGAGAGCATCAGCGTCCACTGGCCGTGGAAGCCGATGTCGCCGATCGGGGCGGTGATCTCGACGAAAAGGCCAAGCCTGCCGACGGAGGAGCGGCCGAAGAGCAGCGGTACGTAGGTGTCGGAGCCGACCTGTTCGACGGTGTGTCCGAGGTACAGCTCACCGGGCCGGAGTACGTATCCGCTCTTCCCGATCGTGACCTTGTAGGTGGGGTTGGGGCGGTGGGCGTCAATCACGGTGTCGGTGTAGGTCAGCAGGGTGGGGCCGAGGCGGACGTTGTAGCTGTTGGGGTTGACCTGTTCCGGTTCGAAGGGCGCGATGGTCAGGCGTCCGTCGTGGGCAGCGGCGGTGATCTCGGGTCCGGTGAGGATCATTACTCGCCTCCTGCAGCGGTGTCGTCAGCGCCCGCCAGGGGTGTGACCAGGACGCTTTGTACGGCTTGGCCGAGCCGTAGTCCGGCTTGATGTGTTCGTCCGCCGAGGTGGCTGTTGGCGAGGTAGTCAGTCGTCAACACGCTGCTCGTGCCCGGGGGCAGAGGAGTGGGAGCGGTGACCAAGAGGCCGACGCGTTCGGTGAGGTCGCCGAGCAGCTTCTCGTTGTCCTGGACGTGGTCGTCGGAGAGGCGGGCGTGGACGAGTTGGTTGTCGAAGGGCTCGATGGTCAGCAGGTCGCCAAGGGTGAGCACTTCACCGAGCGGCGTGGAGCGCAGGGCAGTCTCGTTGAGAATGACCGCGTCCGCGCCGAGGCCCGAGTGCAGTCGGCCGGCGACCTCTGCCAGCAGCTGGCGCCGGTCCAACGGGGCATTGCGGTAGGGCTCGTTCACAATGCCGAGCGGGCTCGCGAGCGCCCGGCTGGCGAGCGCGATCTTGTCTCGCACCGTGGCAAGGCCCTCGGGCAGCACGTGCGAGCTGGGGAAGATGCCCGTGCGGGCGGCCCAGCCGGTTCCGACGGGCTCTGCGGTGGCGTACCCGATGCCGAGTTCGCGTCCCTTGACCACGAGGGTGTCGCCGACGGCTACGGGACCGTACGTGTCGCTGTGGCAGTGCCCGGAGAAGATGACGTCCGCGAAGGGGCAGGCGGCGGCCAGCTTCAGGTCCTCGTCGAATCCGGAGTGGGACAGCACGATCCAGGTGTCGGCGCGGTGGTGGTGTTCGAGCATCACCTCGCGCAGGGCCTGGGCAGGATCGGTGACGTGGTGCCCGATGCGATCGCTGGCGGGAATCGCGTCGAACGCCTGGGCCCCGATCACTGCGGTGACGGCGACGCGTCGGCCGGCGATCCGCTCGATGCGTAAGCGGTCGAAGAGGGGCTTGCCAGCGTCGTCAGTCGTATTGGCGCACATGGTCATCTCGCGCAGCCCCGGCTCGAAGTGGTGGCGCCAACCGTGATTCCCGGGGGCCAGCAGGTCGTAGAGGCTGGTGAGGATCTCGCGCTCGATCTGGCCCTGGCCGAGGCGGTAGAAGCCGCTGCCTTCGAAGAAGTCGCCGCAGTCGACGATCAGGCTTTCGGCCCTCGCGTCGTGGAGATGGGCGAGCATCGGTGCGGGGGAGGCGAAGGCGGAGTGGACGTCGGTCGTGGCGATGATCCGCCGTAACTGTCGGTTCATGGCGTGACCTCGCAGATGTCGGCGCCGAGGGCGTACAGCTTGGTGGGGAGGTCGGCGTGGCCGCGTCGGAGCTGGTCGAGGCCGCCCAGGGTGGTGACGCCGTGCGCGGTGAGGCCGGCGATTAGCAGGGCGGAGCCCGTCCGGATGTCGGTGGCCTCTACTCCGGCCCCGGTCAACTGCTGCGGACCGGTGAGACGGCACTTGGTGGGGGACAGCTCGTGGATGTCGGCACCGAGCCGGGCCAGCTGCGGCAGCAGGTTGCCGTGGCGGCCGGGGTTGATCGTGTCGGAGAAGAGATGGGTGCCAGGGCGGGTGAGGGCCAAGGCCATCAGAGACGGCTCGAAATCGGCATCCAGGCCACTGGGAGCGAGGGAAGCGATGGCTCGCAGAGACCGGCTCGTGGGACGGGTGTCTCGCCCTCGGACGGTGAGCACGTCGTCCTCCGCATCGGCAGGAACCCCGAGCCATCGCAAGGCCCTGACCAAGGGGACGACATCGTCACCGCGTACACCGCAGATGCGTGCGTCGCCGCCTGTGACCGCGACCGCGCAGGCCAAGGTCCCGGCCTCGATCTTGTCCCCGGGCACCCGCCAGACGATGCTCTCGGGGGGAACGGCCAAGGGCGGCGCGAGAGCAAGAAGCGCCTCACTGACTCGGCACTGCCAGCCAGCCGCCCGCAACGCTTCTACGACAGCGAGCACTTCCGGCGAGAGGTTGGGCATCCCCAGCCGCAGTGGCCGTCCGGCCACGACCGCGCGCAGGAGAGCGGCGATGGTTGCGCCTCGGGAGCGGAAGGGCAGCGTGATCGAGACGGTTCCGGCCCTGGGAATGCTGGCCGCTTCCACGACGTAGCCGTGGTCGTCGGCGGTCGTGCGGTCCCCGAAGCGTTCGTAGACCTTGAAGTGCTGCTCCATGCCGCGTTCCCCGATCTGGCAGCCGCCCGGCCAGGGGAGCCGCGCCCGCCCGTACGCGCCCAGCAGGGCGGGGACGAGGTAGTACGAGGCCCGGATGCGGGCGGCGATGTCGAGGTCCGGCCCGCCTTGGGGCTTGTCGCTCGGGAGGATCACCGCAGTGTGCGGGTCGCTGACGGGTCGGGCCGTGTGCCAGCCGGCCTGCTGAAGCAGGGCGAGCATCGTCTCGACGTCGGCGTTGGCCGGGACGTTGCCGAGGTGCACCGGGCGGTGCAGGGCTGCCGCGGCGGCCAGAAGCGGTAGGGCTGCGTTCTTGGACCCGTCGACCGTCACGGAGCCGACGAGAGGGCTCCCGGGTCGGATGGCCACCACTTCGGCGGCGACTGGAGGGATCCGTACGGCTGTCAACCGTCAACTCCTTTGCAGAGGTACGTGTCGTGAGGGCTGGGCTGAGGCGCCGACCTTGAACTCGGCCCAGCAGCGTTTGCCGGACGGCAGCGGATCGACTCCGTGGCGATCGGCCAGGGCGGCGACGAGGAACAGGCCGCGCCCGCCCTCTGCCTCCATGTCCGGCAGTCCGGCTCGTGGGATCTTGCGGTCGGCATCGGTCACCTCGATCAGCAGACGCTCACCGTTGAGGCGGGCGGCGGCCGAGATCGGGCCGTGGCCCGCGTGCCGTACCGCGTTCGTCAGCAGTTCGGCGGCGACCAGTTCTGCTGTGCTCAGCAGGTCCTGGTCGAGGGAGGCGTCCCAGCGCCGTATGCCGTTCGCGAGCTGCTGCCGCGCGGAGCGGACGGCGGCCGGTGTGCCGTGAACGGAGAATCGGATCTGGTGCGCTTCCATGAGCTGCCTCCTGGATTGGTGCGGCTGCTCCAAGCAACCGCTCCGGAGGCAAGCGGGACTACGCCGTGTGCCGGGGCTGCATCACTTATGCAGGAGCTGCATCGCGGTGAATTGCCGCTCGGTTACGCTCGGTTGAGCAGGCAGGATCGGCGACGGCAGGAGGGGCCGTGGCACAGATGGCCGAAGAACAGAGCGAGGCGAGACGGATCGGCGAAGTGATCCGTCAGGCACGTGTTTTACAGCGGCGCTCGCAGAAGGACGTGGCCACCGCACTGGGGTATCACCAGTCGAAGGTGAGCCGTCTGGAGAGCGGCAGGGGCACGGAGGACGTGCGCACGCTGCGCGAGATCGCGCAGGTGCTGGACATTCCACCGCACCGTCTCGGCCTCGCCGCCACATCTGACACCGGCCCCGCCCCTGAGCCCGGAGCAGAGGACATGCACCGCCGTACCTTCCTTGCCGCGAGCGTGGCCGCGCTCGCGGCTCCGCCGCCGTCATCGTCGTCGACCGCTGCGCATCACGACCTGATCCAGGTTCTGATGCCGGGCACGAGCCCCGCCGCCACCGGCCAAGCCTTGGACATCGAAGAGTTGCGGAACCGGGTGCGGGCAGTACGCCGGATGTTCTACGTGTGCGACTACGCGGAACTGGAGCAGACCCTGCCGGGGCTGATCGCCGACCTTCGCCAAGCCGCCGGCGGTGGCTCCTCCTGCTCGGCGGAGGCGTCCGGGCTGCTCGCGACCGCGTACCAGACATCGGTGAGCCTGCTGCTGAAGCGAGCCGATCAGGGCAACGCGTGGCTCGCGGCCGGGCGGGCCATGGCCGAGGCGGAACGGTCCGGGGACCCGGTCGTCCTCGCCGCCAGCGTCCGCGTGCACGCCCACGTCCTCGTTCGGGACAAGCACACCGCCCAGGCCGTGAACATGGTCCGCCACACCGCCGACCAGCTCACCGGCTCCTACGACCAGCGCTCCCCCCGGTACCTGGCGGCAGTCGGACTGCTCCTGCTCCGCGGGGCGACCGCCGCCAGCAGAAATGGCGACCGCGACACCACCCAGGACTTCCTCACCGAGGCCAAGGAAGTGGCACGCTACGTCGCCTTCGACCAGCCGGACGCCTGGGCGAACTTCAGCCCCACCAACGTCGCCCTGCACGAGGTCAGCGCGGCTGTCTCCTTCGGCGACGCCGGCATCGCTCTGCAGACCGCCCGGCCCCTCATGCGCCGCCACATTCCCGTCCCCGAGCGCCGGGCCGCCCTCTGGGTGGAGACCGCCCGCGCCTACAGTCAGCAGGGCAGACTCGCCGACGGCTACCAGGCCCTGCGCATCGCCGAGAGCTGCGCGGCACAGGACATCCGCCGCCCGGCCGTACGCGAACTGGTCGCCGACATGGTAGCCCGCGACCGCCGCCGGGCCCTGCCCGAACTGCACCACTTCAGCCGCCAACTGGGAGTGCCCGCGTGAGTGACCAGCACGACAAGCCGTTCCTCCAGATCGTGGTCTGCGCGGCCGGAGTCGCCGGTGACGTCGGCAAACTGATCACCGCAGCACACGAGCGGCAGTGGGACGTCGGTGTCGTCGCCACACCACAAGGGCTCGGCTTCCTCGACGTGGAGGCGGTGGAGAACCAGATCGGACGCCCCATCCGCTCGGCCTGGCGCTCGGCGGGCGAGCCGCGCCCGACCCGGCCCGCCGATGCGATCGCGGTCGCCCCGGCCAGCTTCAACACCATCAACAAATGGGCCACCGGAATCTCCGACAACCTCGCCCTCGGGGTCCTGTGCGAAGCACCCGCCATGGACGTCCCCATTGCCGTACTGCCGTACCTGAACTCGGCGCAGGCCGCCCACCCCGCGTACCGCAGGAGCCTGGAGCAGTTGCGCGAGATGGGCATCTTGATCGGCTCGTACGAGCCACATCGCCCGAAGGCCGGCGGCGGGGCCGACCGCTACCGCTGGGAGGAAGTACTGGAGCTGCTCGCCCCCAGGCTGTCCGAGCGGTCGTGATCAGGGCTGCGTCGTGCGGTCACGCGTACAAGCCAGCACCGGTAGCCGGGCCCGTTCATCGCTTTCAGCCGGAGCGCTTGTAGCAGACCCAGAACCGGCCGCTGGCCTGCCCGAGTACCTCGTCCACCACATTGGTGAGGGGTTCGACTGACCCTCCAGCGCCTCGCGGACGCCGTGGTACAGGCGCAGGCTGAGCCCTGGTGCCGTGGTGTCGAGACAGCGGGCCAGCCACTCTCCGGTTCCGTTCCAGGATCCGCCGATGGCCAGCGCCAGCCCGCCGGTTCTCCGAGCCAGTTCGGTGGCGACACCACAGACGCGAGGAACCAACAGCCATGAGAATCGGGATCACTGGACACTGCGGCCTGTCCCACGAGGTCGAACGACAGGTACGCGCTCTCCTCACCGAAGCGATCAAGCCGTACGACGCTTCAGATCTCGTCGGCGTCAGCTGCATCGCCGACGGCCCCGACGCCTGGTTCGCTCGGACCGTCCTCGACCCCGGCGGACAAATTGAGGTCGTCCTCCCGGCAGAGCAGTACCGCGTCGGCCTGTCCGACTGGCACCACCCCACCTACGACGACCTCCTCCGCCGAGCCGCCGAGATCCACCGCACGGGCCTCGACGCTCCGACATCCACGCCCACATGGCAGGCAGCGAACTCCTCGTCGACCTGGTCGACGAACTTCTCGCCGTCTGGGACGGCCAACCCGCCTGCGGCTACGGCGGCACCGCCGACATCGTCACCTACGCGGGGCAGAAAGGCGTGCCCGTGCGCGTTCTGTGGCCCGACGGTGCCACTCGGGACTGAAACTACGGGCGGAACGGCGCCGCAGGGACTGAGTCGTTATTGCACAAGGCGGAGAACGGGTCGCTGTTCCTGGACGTCGAGCAGTTCACGAACCCGCTTGGGCGTCCAGGCCAGTTCATGGGCCAGTGTGGCCACCGAGAGGTCCGCTTCTTTGCAGGCCAGT
Organism: Streptomyces sp. NPDC057474; assembly: GCF_042802555.1. Lineage (NCBI taxonomy): Bacteria > Bacillati > Actinomycetota > Actinomycetes > Kitasatosporales > Streptomycetaceae > Streptomyces > Streptomyces sp. NPDC057474. The sequence continues at coordinate 15,877 of NZ_JBHVDX010000105.1, forward strand.
TCGAAGGCTTGGCACAGTAGAGACGGCTGCTCCCCGGAGTAGTTCGATACCGACTCAGGGATGAAACCGGGCTGACCATCCAGCGCACGAAGCCGCTGATATGCGCGGCTGCTCGTGGCGTCGGAGATCAGGCCGAGTTCACGGCACCGGTAGACGAGCGAGTGGATGGAGACACCCCAGACCTGCCTCAGCTCGGCCAGACGCGCGAGGTCCATCCGCTTGGGCAGGAGGGGCAGGATGCTGCCCTGGGGTGTGAGGAACTCGGCAGCGAAGGCGTCGGCCTCCTTCTCCTGTCGGCTGTCACCGGTGGCGTCGCCGTGAAGCACGAGGTGCCCGAGCTCGTGGGCGGCCGTGAAGCGATGGCGGTAGACGTCGTCCGCCCGATTCGCTGTGAGGACCACGAGCGGGCGCGCCGCCCTGGTGGAGAACGCGTCCACGGTCGCCGCCGAAGGATCGGACGCGGGCGGCATCACGACAACGATGCCGTGGGATTCCATACGTCGGACGAGGTGGGTGACCGGCCCGTCCCCCATCCCCCAACGCCGCCGAAGCTCTCGTGCTGCCGCTGCAGGGTCGGTGGGCAGTTCCGCTCCGGGATGGACCTCGCCGCCGGCGAAGCCGGGCAGGTTCACCAGGGGGAGCTGAATCCGCCGTTCGAGGGCGTAGGTGAGTTCCCACACCTGTTCGGCGAAGGCCAGGGCGCGTTCCCTCTGCGACTTCGGTGTGCTGCGCAAGCTGCGGAAATGGGCCATGGAGGAGTCGAGCCGGTTTGCCGGACGGCCGACCAAGAAGAAAGTGGCAGGCACACCAAGCACTTCGGCAAGACGGGGGATGAGGTCCGGACGAGGACGGGACACCCCCGTCTCGTACTGGCCCACGGCCGCCGGCGTCACCCCAAGGGCCTGCGCGACGTCCTTCTTCGTCATCTCAGCCAGCCGACGCGCCTGCGTCAGACGGGTGGGATCGAAGCCGTCGGAGATGGCGCGGGGCGTGGTGCCCCGCTCCTCCAAGCCCGGGATGAGGTCTTGCTTAATCGTTCGCATCGTCTTCGCTGGTCTGGTCGTCGGCCGGCTCTGCTTCGGTCAGCGGCGGAACGTCACGCTGTTGATCAACGCTCGCACGCGACGACAGCGTAAAGGTCGGCTGTGCCCCGCCGTCGAAGCTTGTCAGTTCCCGCTCGGACGAAGTTGCCTGCTTGGGGATCATCCCCAGACGCTGGCCGTGGAAGGTGACGGTTTCCGGCAGTGGAAGCGGCTCCGGGAGGGTCGCCCACTCCAGGCGTCGCTCCGCCCCCAGCGCGGCCCTGCCCCAATGAGCCTCCAGCAGCTCGGAAGCGTTGCACGCGAAGGGAACCAGGATCAGTTGCGTCCCGGGCGGCACAGCCGCGAGACCACCTCTGAGCTTCACCACCACAGCGCTCTCGTCAAAGCCGTCCAGCTCGAACGCACCCTGCTCATGAGTGGGGGGGCGGCGCGAAGTTGAACAACTCCTTCACCAGGCGGGACTCGCGAGGAATGCGAGCTGTACGTACGTCCGACTTGGTCTTCGAGTACAGGAACGGATAGAGCAGACCGTTCCCCACGACCATCAGCTCGAACGGGAACCCGAACGGCTTGACGGGAGTGGCGCCCGGCAGATCCTTCAACTCCTCCCACACCCGCTCGAACTGGCCTTGCCACCGGGCCGAGCCGTAGGTGTGGTTGGTACGCGAATCAGTCTGTTCCTGTGCTGCCTGGGCGTTCGCCTGCATGTTTCGCAGCGCCTGCCCGAGGCCCACACGGACCGCGGGTGCCTGCTCGCCGAACACATCGGTCGTCCAGGAGGGAAGATGCACACTCATGCGACGACTCCTCTGATCGGACTTCGCATTGGAGCAGTTAACCGGGAGACACACTTTAGTTGATGTCACAGATTTTGCACAAGTGCTTCTCTATGGCGCGTGATTCGCACGGATGCCGCCTGTCTCGGAGCCGGTCCACCCCAAGCCGCACCGAGGTTGACCAGCCCTGAAGCGGCGGTCCAGCTGGCAGTTGAGAATCAGCGACGGTGCTGTACACCCGCTACCAAGGGGAGAGGCGCAGGCTGCGGTGTCGTCCCGTACGAAGTGTGCGGGGCGGAAGCAAGGCCGGCTCGCGTGCTCGGCGTCGGCGTTGCGGTGAGACGTTGGATGCGCCAGACCAGGACGCGTGCAGGCGAGTCCGCGTCGCCCAAGGCGAGCTGGTCGACTGCCTCTTGGAGGAGTTGTGCCGGATCGTGGCCAGCAGCCTCGGCTTCGGCGAGGGTGACCGCGAGGGCATCGAAAGCCGGGTCTTCTACGACTTGCTGAGCGTGGTCGGGTACGACCTGGCGTAGGTGACGGATATGCCGGTCCACGGTCTGCTGGGGCGGTCGGCGCTGGGCGAGGGCGGCCACCGGTGCGGCTGCGGCTTGGTCATAGGCAGCCTGGAGGTGGACCAGGGTCTGGTGGACGGCTGCGACTTGCTGGTCGTGGTGGCGGAGCTGGTGCCAGCGGGCGGCGGCGATAACGGTGAGGATCGCGGCGTCGAGGAGCATCGCCAGGGCTGTGCCGTCCTTGGGGGCGGGCTCGCGGAGCATCGCTCGTACGGCGCCGCGCAGGGCTCGGGCGTGGTGGTGTTCGGCCTGAATACGGGATCGGGTGGCGCGCTCGAAGGCGGTAGCCGCTTCTCGGAGTTGGGGGCGCAGGTCCTGGGGTGCGACGAGGGGGAGGGCGTCCAGGGCTTCGCCGAAGGCGGCTATGTGGGCTTGGGAGGCTTCGTCGTCGGTTTGGTCGAGGTGGTGGGGGATGCGTTCGGTCGCGGCTGTGGCCTGGTGCCAGGGGTTGGGCCTATGCCGGCCCGGCTGGTCGGTGGGCTGTGCGTCGGTGTTCTCCAGGCGCTTTCGGATCTGGGGGAGGGACAGGTCGGGGGCGAGGTCGTAGCCGGAGAACCAGACGGGTTGTTTGTCGGCGGTGGTGGTGTCTTCGCTGGCGACCTTGTAGCCGCGTACGTCGCCGGAGGGGAAGTACACGATCTCGACGAGGACGCCGTCGGTGTGGCTGAGCAGGTGGACGAACTCCTCGACGCTTGAGGCGGCGGCCACGGCGGTGCGAATCGTGGCGCGCAGTCGTTCGCGGGCGGGCTTGTCATGGCCGGCGCGGAGGGCCTTCTCCTGTTCGGCACGGGTGGGCCGTTTGGCGGCGGTGCGATCGCCGCGTGCGACGCGGAAGAGGCCGTACTCCTTCTCGACGGCGGCGAGTTCACGGTTGGCGTTGATGTAGTCGTTCCAGTGGCGTGCGGTGCTCAGGTCGCCGCGCACCTTGGTGGCGGCGATGTGGATGTGGTCAGGGGCGTGGCGCACTGCCACCCACCGGCAGCCGTCCGGGTCACCGTCCGGCGCGATCCCCGTGGCCGCCACGACGCGGCGGGCGATGTCGGCCCACTCCTCGTCGCTCAGGTGGCGGTCGGACTTGGCGGCCCGGATCGAGCAGTGCCACACGTGCTGCTCGGGGGCGCGGTTGAGCCGCCGGGCTTGCTTGACGTGCAGGTCGAGGTCGGCCACAAGGAGTTTCTTGGTGGCGGCGAAGTCGTCGGCGCGGCCGGGGTCGGGGGCGAAGCCGTCCCAGGAGGCGACCAGGTGCGGATCGGTGTGGTCCTTGGTCCTCTTCGTGTCGAACAGGTACCGGATCAGGCCCGCGGTGCTCTTGCCGCTGCTGATCTTCGGGATCATCAGGTCGCCTTCACGGTGACGGCCTGGTTGGCGGCGGACGCGATGTGGCGGACGGCGGCGCCCACCGCACGCACGGTCTGCTCGGCCTGGGCCAGGACGGCTGTGTCCCCAGGGTGTGGATGACCGCCGGAGTTGACCTTCTTGGCGATCTGGTTGACGTTGTGGCCGATCTTGGCGACCTCTCGGCGCAGGGCGGTCAGCTCGTCGATGTAGTCGTCGAGCTCGGTGCGCTGGCCACGCAGGCCGAGGTCACCGTGGACGTGAGCCATGACGACGGCGCCGACGTAGTGGGCGGCGGCGATGTTCAGCGCTCGGGCCTCGGCGAGGATGTCAGCCTTCTCGTCGACGCTGTAGCGGACGTCGACACGTTCTTTGCGCTGGACGGCTTCACGCTGGCGGCGTCGGGCGACACGGTGCAGCGCGGCGGTGTCAGCGGCTCGCGGCAGCGCCACGGCGGCGGTGTCGGTGCTGTCGGGTTGTTCCTCCTCGGGTGCCCCCTGGTGCCCGAGTGCCTCCGCCACCCCCGGGGCGGAGGCATCCCCGTTGCGGCCGTCCTTGGACGGTCCAACGGCATACCTTGCTGACGCGGTCGTGGCTGGCGCGGTCGTCATCTCTTCCTGAGTGGTGGAGGGGGCGCGGGACGGGTCGTTCATGCGGGTTCTCCCGTGTGGTGATCGGAGTCGTCGCACCCGTCGCATGCCTGGTCAAGGCAGGTACGGGTGAGGTGATGAGGTGGGGTCGACTCGTCGCGAGTACTTGCTCCGTCCCCGTGTCAGCCCGCACGGGGACGGAAGATACGAGTCGAGGAGGCCGGGGATGCCGGCGCGGCCGGTCTCAGCGCACGCCGACCGACGTCTTCTCCCCTTCGATCTGCCGCTGGGCAGCAGCGGCATCCAGTTCAGCCTGCAGGATGGCCTTGATCCTTTCCGCCTCCGCCCTGCCGATGGTGAAGTCCTTGGCGCGGATGGCGTCTTCGATGTGGCGGCGGGAGGCCCGGTCACCGCGCCCCAGCCGTGCGGTGCGGGCGATGGAGAGCAGCTCGTCGGAGATGGGGTTGGCGTCATCCCCTTGTGGCTCTGCGGTGGCTCCCGCCACATCGGCAGAAGCGGAAGCCACATCAGCAGGGACGCCACCCGCGTCGGGCTGGGGCGCAGGTGGCTCCGGCGAACCGGTGTCGTCGTTGTGGCTCAACGTGGCGTCCGCCTGCAGCTCAGGCATGGCGGGATGGCGGCAGATGACGATGTAGAGGTGGACGGCGCCGGCCAGGGCGAGCGGGGCGATGGCGGACAGGACTCCGACGGTGTAGTCGTCGAGGCTCAGGCTGCCGATGTGGCGGGTTTGCTGGTTGAGGCGGACCGCGTGCAGGGCGTTGGCCCAGATGCTGGTGACGGTGGCCGCCCCGACGAGCGCCCAGACGTAGACGCGGGACCGAAGGGGCGCGGCGCGCAGCATGAGCAGGGCGCCGACGCCGATGGCGATGAACCCGTCGATCACGAGCGGGAAGGCGTAGGTGAGCAACCCACGGATGTGGACGGCGACGGCCATCTGCCGCAGTGCGTCATAGGAGAGCGCGAAGGCGAACGCGGCGAGCATCGCGATGCCGACGCGGATCGCAGCGGTGCCCGGTACAGCGGACGAAGCGGTGGTGGGGGAAGTCAAGCGCAGGCACTCCAGGTGGGGTTGGCGGCGATCACAGGGTGACGCGAGGGACACGGTGAGGGCGCGGAGACTCGTCCCACTCGTTGCATGCCTGCTCACAGCAGGTACGAGTGGACTGTTGATGTCGGGACGACTCGTTGCGGTCGCTGACTCGTCCCCGCGCTGACCTGCGCGGGGACGAGTGCGACGGGTCGAGTCGGGTCAGGCGGCGGTGCCGGGCAGCGGCTCGGCCACCGGACCGCCAGGCCCAGCCGGAGGGCCCGGCTCGGGGCAGTAGCGGGCCCAGGTGTCGAGGAACTGGTTGCGAGCGAAGCCCTTGGCCTGGGAGCCGTCACCGAAGCGGCGGTTGGCCGAGCCGATGCCGTACGGCTTCAGCAGTACCTGCAGGCCACGGGCGGTCAGGCCGTTGGCGCCGTACTCCGCCCACGGCGCTTCCTTGTCCGCGTTGAGGTGCTCCAGCAGCCGCTTCGTGCCCAGTACCGTCGGGTCGTTCTCAGCGGCGAAGGCCCGGCGGATACCGACCAGAAGCCGGGTCCGCAGCCCGCCTTCCTCGTCCTGCCCCGCTTCGTAGTCGGTCATGGCGCGGCACGCGGTGCGAGCGAGCGCGGACCATTCGCCACCTGCGAGGTCGGCGATGATCACCAGCGGCTCCCAGGTGTCCGCCGCACGGTCCTCGACCGGCATCGGTGGCTCCATGTCCATCGCCCGCACGTGCAGCGGCGTCAGCCAGGCGGCAAGCCGGTCGCGTACTACGTGCAGGGCGGGGGTGTCCCGACTGGTGCGGAATGCCGCCACCTTCTCGCCCGCCGCTCGGCGCCGCATCCGGATGACCACGGACCGGTCCATGATCGTGTCGGGCAGGTCGTTGATACCTGCCAGCGCCGCCATGGCGAAGGTGGGGAACGCCTGCGGCTTGTGCTCCGGCCCGGAGACCCGGAGCGTGGGCCGGTTCCGCTGGTGCCCCGCGTTGAGCAGGCCGCGCAGGTCCTCGTTCTTCTCCGCCGCCTTGGCGGTGCCGAAGAGGGTGTCCGCCTCGTCGACCAGGAGGGTCGGCGGGTTCTCCTCGGTGATCGAGCGGAAGATCGCGGCTGGGCTGGCGTTGACGGTGATCAGAGGGCTGCTCACGGTCTCGGTCACCACATCCAGCAGCCGCGACTTGCCGCACCGCTTCTCCGGAGCCACGATCGCCAGGCGCGGTGCGTGCTGCCACGCGGGCTGCAGGTGAGTGGCAGCCACCCACAGCGTCACCGCGGTGACGGCCTCCTCGCTGGGCATCGCCACATACCGCTTGATCTGTGCCCGCAGATCGGCGAGGACCTGCCCGCCGTCGGGGGCGAGCGCCACGTCCCTCTTCTCAACCGGTCTTACGGACGCCTCCGGTTCGGGCACCGGAGGCCCGTCGACCGGCTGGTCGGTGTCGGCGACCGGCGGCCACCCAGTCTTGTCGAGGTCGGAATAGGGCTCGGCTCCCTCATGTTCCACAGGGCAGCTCCTCATCTGGCGGTGGCGGGCTCGCGCGCCCTTCCCGCCGGGTTGGTTCTTCCAGGGCCGTTCGGGGGTGCTGAAGCCTCCGGCGTTGCCGCGCCGGAGGCTCGCTTCGTTCCCCGAGGGAACACGGACAGTACGTCCACGCCCTGACACAGTCCAGCGATTCTGTGTCAGCTCAGCGCAGAACCGTCTGCTACTCTGCCGCCCCCTCACGCCGCCAGGCCCAACAGCTCCAACAGATCCGCGGTCACAACCCGGTAGGCGTTGCCGAGCCGGAGCACCTTGCACGGGTACTCGCCCCGCTTCGCCAGCTCATAGCCCTTACTCCGGCCGAGCCCCAGCGCACGGTTGCCTGTTTCCAGGTCAACCGACACGGGGAGGGCAAGAAGCTCCTCCCGACTCATCCCCGTCGACCGTCCGGCCGTCTCGTCTTCACGCATGCAGTGCGCCCCTTTCGGTACAGCCCTCGGCGAACGCGCCCATCACGTCCGACTCCAAGCGGCTACCAACCATCATCGGGAAGCTAATGTGTCTGCATGACACAACACGGTTTGGATGCTGATGAGGACGACGTCCCGGAGTGGGCGGATCGGATCAAGGCCAACGTGGCCGGCGAAGTCCGACGGAGAAGAAAGGAGATGGGATGGAGCGCACAGGAACTGGCGGACCAGTGCGAGCGACTGGGGCACCCCATCCCCCGCAACGTCATCGCCAACATGGAATCCGGACGCCGGGCCAACCTTCCCCTGGTGGACGTCATGGTCCTGGCCGCCGCCCTGGAGACGTACCCGGTCTGCCTGATCTTCCCGGTCGGCTACGTCGAGGAGACCCAGGAACTCCCCTTCCAGGGCCTCGTCCCCACCTGGGACGCGCTACGCCGCTTCACCGGCGAGCAGGACGTGCCTGAGTACGACGCGGGCCTCGTCCCCAGCTTCGAACTCCACACCAGCCTCGTGGGCACCGCCCTGGCCGCTCTCGACGAGGCGGAACAGGCGGGGTTCGCCGCCAGAACGGCCACCACCCGCGCCCAGAAGGAAGAAGCCGAGAGGAAGCGGACCAGGTACGGCGACGAGGCCATCTCCGCGAAGTACACCCTCCGCCACCTCCGCCGCGACATGCGCGACGAGGGAGCCACCCCACCCGAGCTGCCACATGCACTGGGCGACGTCGACCCGCCCGCACCCGATGCCGAAACCACCACGGAGGATCGCCTTTGAAGGGTTCAACCCACCGCCGCTGCTACTGCCGAGACCCCAAGACGGGCAAACCCCTCGGCAAGAACTGTCCGAAGCTCTCCAGCCGTAAGCACGGCTCGTACTCCATACGCCAGGAACTCCCGCCCCACGAGGACGGCACCCGCCGCTCCTTCAGCCGAGCCGGCTACGAGTCTCTGAAGGCCGCTCAGGCGGACCTCGACCACGTCCGCTCCCTGCTCACCCTGGCGGACAAGGACGACCCGGACAGCCTCCAGCGCCTCGTCGCGATGCTGGAGGAGGTCGCGGTCGAGAAGGCCCCGCTGCCGGCCATCGAGGAGACCCGACGCCGTCTGAGGGCGGGTCTCGCCCTCCGTGGCAGCCTCACCGTCGGCGAGTGGCTCGACCAGTGGTTCGCCGCGAAGAAGCGCCGTAAGACCACGCTCAACGGCTACGCGTCCCACATCCGCGTCCACCTGAAGCCCCGCATCGGGCAGGTACGCCTCGACCGCCTCAACGTCGGCCACCTGGTGGAGATGTTCGACGCGATCGCCGACGAGAATGAGGTGATCGCGGCCGAGAACGAAGCCCGCCGTGAGCAGATCGCCCGCTGCAAGCCGAGCAAGCCCGGACGCCCGGTAGGAGCCGAGCGGAAGCTGCTCGCGGCCGAACGGGCCAAGCTGGCGGAGATGAAGCCGTTCCGGAAGACAACCGGCCCGGCCAGTCGTCAGGCGATCCGCCGCACGCTCCGCGCGGCCCTCAACTCCGCGATCGCCCAGCAGCTGATCACCTTCAACCCGGCGTCCCACGTCGAGTTGGAGTCAGGCAGGCGCCCGAAGCCCCTCCTATGGACGGATGAGCGAGTCCGGCGGTGGCGCGAGACGGGCGAGATCCCTGGACCCGTCATGGTGTGGACGCCGCAACAGTTCGGCGCCTTCCTCGACGCAGCCGAGGGCGAACGCCTGTACGCGATCTTTCCCCTCATGGGCACGCGCGGCCTCCGGCGGGGCGAGGCAGTCGGCCAGGACTGGCACGAGATCGACCTCGACGCCGGCCTCATCACTCCCGCCAAGGAGATCGTGGTGGACGGCTGGGATCCCTACGAGTCCGAGCCGAAGACGGACGGCAGCGCGAACACGATCGCGCTCGACAGCGTGAACATCGCCGCCCTACGCGACCACAAGGTCCGTCAGGAGAAGGAGCGCGCCGAGTGGGGCACCGCCTGGCAGAACACCGGCAAGGTGTTCACCAAGGAGGACGGCTCCTGGCTCCACCCTGAGACGGTCTCCGAGACCTTCCGCCGGATCCTCGCCACGACCGACCTGCCGCCCATCACCCTGCGGGATCTACGCCACGTCGCCGCAACGCTCACGCACGGAGGCGGCGGCGACATCCATACGGTGAAGGAGACGCTCCGGCACTCCACCATCACGCTGACTTCGGACACGTACACGAGTCTGCTCCCGGAGATCGACCGTGAGATTGCGGAAAAGGCCGCAGCTCTGGTCCCTCGCGGCCATCGGTCTGGAAACCAAATAGAGGCCGCACCGTGAACTGGCAAGCTTCAGATGACGGGCAGTCGGCTCTCTGCTTCGATGATGTCGACCACCGACTCAACCTTCGCCAAAGATGAGACCGCGATCTCAAAGGGTCCGATCAGCAGTGCGTGAGCAAGCAGTTTCCGCGCGGTGGGCGGGTCGGCGCGATCGGCAATTTCCACGAGAGCTCGCGCCTTTTGCAAGGGCGCAGTGATGGACTCAGTGGTGACTTGTGCCCGCTCCAACCAGCCGGCTGCGACCATTGCCCGTACCAGCTCTGCTAGAGCTGCCGATCGCTGATCCGCGTCGGTGATCGTGTGGGCGATCTCCTCGGCCTTGGCGAGATCCCCAGCACGCGTGACGACCTCCACAAGACTGATGAGAGCCCATGCCTGTCGACTCGGGTCCGTAATAGAACGTGCCAGAGACTCGGCCCTTCCCAATTCTCCCGTGGCGGCCAAGGTCTCGACAAGAATAGGAGACGCCTGGGCTTCCTCAACTTCCACGGGGATTGAGCGCGCCGTTTCTTCCGCATGCTTGGCGATCGAGTGCGCTCGATGAGCTTGTTCTGTCAAAGCAAAATAACGCACCAAGCTTGCGAGTGCCTGAGATCGTTGAAACGGGTCAGGGATTTTCTGAGCCACTTGTTCAGCCTGATCCAATTCGCCGACAACCGCCAAGCACGTCACCAGGTCTGCCAGACCAGACGCGCGCTGACTCGGCACGTCAATCAGCTCAACGAGATGCGCAACTGTCCTCGCCATCTGCCGCGCCCGCTCGATATGATCGGATTCCGCGAGGGCCTGAGTCAATTCAGTCATTACTCGAACTTGGCGGCGATGATCTCTGAGAGAATAAGCCGCTTTCGTCGCCCTTTCCAGTTCCCCAGCGGAAACCCATGCCTTTACGAGCCCACTAAGGGCTTCCATGTGACGATCCGGCGCAGTGATGGAATAAGCTAGCGCTACTGCACGGCCAGAGTTGCCGAGCGCCGCCCAAGCAGCTGGCAGGTTGCCTGGAATATTGCTGTTACGCCTTTTGAGCTTGTCCCGGTTGATCGCGAGCATCAGCATCTGCTTGAGATCCGGATCTGAATCCTCAGAAATCGCCGCTTGCAGGCGCCCAATCTCCTCAAGGCTAGATGCGTCGCCTCCACTGGCAGCTAGAATCCGGTCTTGTCGCGACTGATCTGCCACCAAAGCGAAAGCTGCAGACCGATTGCCCGTCGCGAGAAGCAGGTTAAAGTATCCCTGCAACAGGTACTCCGGTGTGGACGCGGGCCATCCCTGCTGTTGATATTGACTAGCCCAACGATGCAGCGCCTCGCGATATTCAGCCAGCCTCTTTTTACCCAGAGCCTTTCTGGCGTTCTCCACGAGTTCCTCGTGAGCAAGCATAACAATATCTCGCCGTGATCCACTTCGCCACTGACTATTGCGTACAGAAAACGTACGGCCACCCACGACAAGCAAGACTTGCCGCATAGGATAATGGGTAAGTTCTGATAGATCACGGAGACTCAGACCACCGCCGGCCGCAACCAAGAATCCAAGAATCTTATGCGGCAACTCATCCCCTGACAGGAGGTCCCTAAGTTCACGGCTTGCGTTAGCCCGAAGCACCTGAGCGTATTCAGAAGCCCGAAGATGGTAGGCGATTGCAGAGTCTCTTAGAGGATGACGTTCAGGCACGTCGGACGGGACAGAGGAATGAGGGCGCCCAGAAACCAGCACTCGAGCGCCAGCGGGAGGATCCATTGGAAGACTTGCGGCAATACTGCGTGCACCCAATTTTTCGGTAATACCAGTGTCTTCATCAAGCCCGTCGACCAAAAGGACCAGACTTTGTCCCGACTGCCGACAAACCTGAGCGGCTTCGTTAAAGAGTTGATAGAAGTGTCCTACCTGAGCATCAGGGGGAATCTGTGAAGGAAGGGGTTGACCAACAATTTCGGCGAGCTGCTCCAGCACTACGTCGAGAAATGCCTGGAGGTCACTCTGCCCCGCAAGCCGAGCAGTGACGAAGAAGGGAACGACCACTACTCCGGCAGGTGGGTTGATAGCAAACCATGCCAATAGCGCCGACTTACCTGCCCACGGAGGCCCCTGCACAAGCAAGTAATCCTGCCCATCTTCTGCCGTGCAGAAGTGCGCAAAGTCGGCCAATTCAGATTCACGGCCCTCCAGCGCGGGAGGAGCGATCATCTCAACCTGTCGCTGGTAGGCGAATCTCGTCAGCCCGGCCCTGCGATCCGTCGGCTCGACTTGTTCCCCGCTGACACCGACGGACTCGGCACCACCATGACGTAGCGCCTCGTTTGCCTGGCGCAGCCTACGGATCTCCACTTCGATGTCCAGCTGCCCGTCGTATTCGGACCTGAGCAGGTCTTCGAGTTCGTCACTCATCGATGTCTCCTTCCTGCTCGTCCTGGGCCCGAAGCATCGCCAGGGTCAGCTCGGTGACCCGCTTCTTGGCCACGCTGAGGTGAGCCCGGATGGACTGGGGCTTCTTGCCCAGTATTGCCGCAATCTCGCGTGGAGCTAGTCCGGAGTAGATCTTGAGCTGGAAAGGCTCACGAAGGTAGTCCGGCAGTTCAGCGACCGCCCTCTTGGCGGCCTGGAGAGCAGCCTCTGTGGAGACGTTGCCGATCAGCGCCTGTTCACTGTCCGCAGGGACGTCATCATCTTCTTCGTCATAGCTGGCGTACTCAAGGTAGGCATGAAGCTCAACAAGGTCCACCGGGTTCTGGGCTGCGGCCCGCCTCCGGTCTGCCTGTGCGTTTCGGATCGCGGCGGTGAAGTAAGGGACCAGATCACGGACAGGCCCGTTGTCAACCAGGTAGCGGCTGACGGATTGGCCTGCGTCAAGGATGACCTCGCGGGCATCCACGTCGCTGAATCCATCGTTGCGGACCAACGCGTAGAACTGGCCATACCGTTCGCGGAACATGGCTGCCATCTGGTCGTTGACCTCGGCCAACCGTCTGCTGCGGGCATCAGACACGGAGGGCGGGTCGGGTGGCATCGCTTTGCTCCGTGTTCTCGGGGTGCGGGCACTATGGCTTCATGTGAACTGGTATGAGTCAACAGCACTATCTCCAAAGGCCGTCGACCGCGCGTCCGCGATGACAAATCATCGTCCGTTGCCGACCGGGCCACCACGCGACTCGGTCGGCGATGCACTCCTCGTGGACACTGGCGGTGCAGATTATGAAGAGGAACGCACATCGAGGAACATCTGCACCATGATCGCGAAGCCCAACACCCCGACCAGCAGGGTGACAGAGGCCACGAATGCCTTGGCCGCTGTCCCCAGGGCAGTGACTGCGGAGGTGCCCTCCCTCCGGACCATGAAGTAGCTGGTGACAGCGACGACGAGACCAATCGCCCCCACAAGCAGTACGACCAAGACCGTGATCACGTCTGTCCTTCCACGTTCACTGCGGCTGCCGCGCTTTCACTGGTACTCACGCAGCACCGTTAGGTCCCAGGTCAGCGACTTCCGGGCAGCCACCTTCGCCATCCTCCAGCTCTCCAACTCGCGTTCGCCGCCCTCAAGGCTCGCTTCCTGGGGCCGAGCCGGGGCAGGGGCTTAGAAGGGTGACAGGCCCGTGCTCCGGTGTCTCGGCCACATCGCCAACTGAGCTTGGGGCGCTTGGCCATTTCCCGTCCCCCCAGCGGGTACGGACGTCATGCTCGGTCCATGGGACGAAACAGCCAGCGCCGCCGGGGCGCACAAGCCACTCGGGTGGGGCACAACGTCACGCCTGACCTCTCCGAGATCTCCCGTGCCCGGACCGCAAAGCGTCTGCGCGCCGATATAGCGTCGTGGATGCGGAACCCCTCCCAGGGGCCTGGGGCCTCGTTCATGGAGGGTGAGCACCCTTCAGATCCCACCGCGGTCTGGGCAATCCTGATGGGGTGGCTTGTCGGGGCGCGGGAGCAGATTACTGAGGAACAGGCGCGCGACGCCGTCAGGTGGGTCTCCGACAGCCTGGGGATCCAGCACGATGACCTCCTCCAAGCAGCAGGGTTCATCGGCCATCCGGACGCGCCGGATGTGACCCTCAACGAGGCAGTCGAGCGCTACGGGGACGACCCGATGCTCTTCACCGTGTACATGGTGATGCTCTGCGGCGGTCTGGTCGCCACGGTGGGCGATGCCGATCCGGATTGGCTCAAGCAGTTCGATCTAACGGTTTGAGCGGGTCGAGGGCTCTCCGGGTGGGGCGTCCCCGGCCCGTCAGCTCACGCATCGCTCACGCACACGACCGAGAACGACGAAGCGCCCCGACCGGTCAGAACCGGTTGGGGCGCTTCGCAGCAGGTCAGAGGCCATATCCCCTGCCTGCGAACCGTAGGCCCTGTGGGACTCGAACCCACAACCAATGGATTAAAAGTCCACTGCTCTGCCAATTGAGCTAAGGGCCCAGGCGATGTTGCCTCCCCGAGCATAGCCGGACGTGGCCGGGACTCCGATCGGGTATCGGTGACCCGGCCGCGTCGGCGGGCCGCAAAAAGGTCCGCCGCAGAACAGAACGGGCGGAAGAACGCCGGAACTGGGGCGAGTTGACTGGTGCCCGAGACCCTTCCGCGGATGGACACCCGCCCCTACGGATCCATCGCCTTCGGCGTCCCCTTCCGCGCGGCCTCCCGGGCCACGCTGCGCTCGTGCTCGGGGTTGAGGAACCAGTGGCGGGCGGAGGCGGCCCACCAGATCGCCGCGAAGCCCAGCACCACCAGTACGGCGACGGGGGCGTAGTTGAAGTTCTCCCAGGTGACCGGAGACAGCTGCGGGAGCATGAACAGGACGGTGATGACGAAGACCCAGATCACCGCGATGAGGCCGATCGCCCGCGACCAGCGGCCCAGATGCCAGGGTCCCCGCTCGAACGCGTCGCCCTTGCGGAGCCGCAGCAGGGTCGGGATGACGTACGCGATGTACAGGCCGATCACCGCGATCGACGTGACCGCCGCGTACGCCGTGACATTGATCAGGTAGGGAAGTCCGAGGACGAGCGCGCCGGCCGCAGCCAGCCAGACCGCCGCCACGGGAGTGCGCGTGCGGGGGCTGACCGTGTGCCAGACGTGCGAGAACGGGAGCGCGCCGTCGCGCGAGAAGGCGTAGATCATGCGGCTGTTGGCGGTCACGGAGGCCATGCCGCAGAAGAGCTGCGCGCCGATGATGACGAGAAGGAGCAGTTTGCCGCCGGTCGCGCCGAGCGCGTCCAGCAGGATCTGCGCGGGCGGCACCCCGGTCGCCGATTCACGGGCACCGTCGTAGGACTGGATGGCGAAGGTGAAGCCGAGGAGAAGGACGAAGCCCGCAACCCAGGACGTCCAGATGGACTGGACGATGCCCTTGGGGCCGGCCGTCGACGCGTCGTGCGTCTCCTCGGTCATGTGGGCGGAGGCGTCGTACCCGGTGAAGGTGTACTGCGCCATCAACAGGCCCAGCAGCACCACGTACAACCCGCTGCCCCAGCCCGTGTTGTTGACGAACTCCGTGAACACGAAGGACGCCGACTGATGGCTGTCGGGGACGATGACGAGCGCGCCGACGATGACGACCACGCCCACCACGTGCCACCACACGCTGATGTTGTTCAGCAGACCGACGATGCGTACGCCGAAGGTGTTCAGGAGGCCGTGCAGCAGCAGGATCGCGGCGAACAGCAGGATCGTCCGGCCCGGTGTCACCTCGAAGCCGAACTCGAGGTTCAGATACGCCGCCAGGAAGGACGCCGCGCCGAAGTCGATGCCGGCGGTCACGGCGACCTGGCCGAGCACGTTGAACCAGCCCGTGAACCACGCCCAGGCGGCCGCGCTGCGCTCCGGCGCCAGTCGATGGGCCCAGAAGTACAGGCCGGCGGAGGTCGGATAGGCCGAACAGATCTCGGCCATGGCCAGGCCCACGAAGAGCGTCATCAGGCCGACCGCGACCCAGCCCCAGGTGATCACCGCGGGCCCGCCGGTGTTCATGCCGAAGAGGTACAGCGTCATACAGCCGGACAGGACCGAGATGATCGTGAAAGAGACCGCGTAGTTGGAGAACGCGGACATACGGCGGGCGAGGACCTGCGTGTAGCCCAGTTGGGCGAGCCGTTCCTCGTCGGACACCGAGACCGACACAGAGACCGGAGCCGAAGCCCCGGGTGCCCCACGGGCTATGTCGTCATCTGTCATGCCCCCAGCAATTCCCTTCCCAGGGACGTGACATGCGCCACACCATGGCCGAAAACCGGCGGGAACAGGGCGGAACAAGGCGGAACAAGCCCGAAGGGCCCGTACGACCGGAGTCGTACGGGCCCTTCGATGTTGTCGGCAGGCGTCAGCCACCGGCCTCAGCCGTCGGCGTCAGCGATCGACACCGGCCATCGGCCGACGGCCATCAGCATCAGCCGTTGCGCTTCCAGCGCGGCTTCTCGTCGCGACGGCCGAAGGAGGAGCCG
>NZ_JBHVDX010000106.1:0-31870 GCF_042802555.1 Streptomyces sp. NPDC057474
CCCCCGGCCTGGGCGGTGACCCGGGCCGGGGGCGGCGGACGGTACGAGGAGAGGGGCAGCGGGGACTTGGGCCCTTCTCCTCGGACTCGGGGGCGCATGGTCGACGGGCTAGCCCATCTCCTCCAGCGCCTTGCCCTTCGTCTCCTTCACGAACTTGAGAACGAAGGGGATGGAGAGCGCGGCGAAGACCGTGTAGATCACGTAGGTCACCGAGAGGTTCCAGTCGGCCAGGGACGGGAAGCTCGCGGTGATGGCCCAGTTGGCGATCCACTGTGCGGAGGCGGCCACACCCAGGGCGGCGGCGCGGAGCCTGTTCGGGAACATCTCGCCGAGCATGACCCAGACGACGACACCCCAGGAGAGGGCGAAGAAGAGGACGAAGACGTGGGCGGCGATCAGGGCGACCCAGCCCTGGGTGGCGGGGAGCTTGCCGTCGACCAGGTCGAAGGAGAAGGCCCAGGCCTCCAGGGCGAGGCCGAGGACCATGCCGACGGAGCCGATGAGGGCGAGCGGCCTGCGGCCGATCCGGTCCACGAAGATCATCGCGATGACGGTGCCGACGATGTTGATGATCGAGGTCGTGAAGGAGTAGAAGAACGACTCGGCCGGGTCGACGCCGACGGACTGCCAGAGCGTCGCGGAGTAGTAGAAGGCGACGTTGATGCCGACGAACTGCTGGAAGACCGACAGGCCGATGCCGATCCAGACGATCGGCTTGAAGAGGAAGCTGCCGCCGAGCAGATCCTTGAAGGTCGACTTGTGCTCGCTGTGCATGGCCGACTCGATCTCGGCGACCCGGGCGTCCAGGTCGACGTCCTTGCCCTCGACCTCGGCGAGCACCTCACGGGCGCGCTCGTCCTTTCCGACGGAGATCAGGAAGCGCGGGGACTCGGGGATCGCGAAGGAGAGCAGACCGTACAGCACGGCCGGGACGACCATGACGCCGAGCATGATCTGCCAGGCCTCCAGGCCGAGCAGTTCACCGCGCTGGTCGCCGTCGGCGGCGTTCAGGATGCCCCAGTTGACCAGCTGGGAGATGGCGATACCGACGACGATCGCGGCCTGCTGGAACGAGCCGAGCCGTCCCCGGTACGCGGGCGGGGCGACCTCGGCGATGTAGGCGGGGCCGATGACCGACGCCATGCCGATGGCGAAGCCGCCGACGATCCGCCAGAAGGCGAGGTCGTACAGCGCGAAGGGGAGCGCCGAGCCGACGGCGCTGACCGTGAAGAGGGCAGCCGCGATCTGCATGCACCGGATACGGCCGATGCGGTCGGCTATCCGGCCCGCGGTGGCCGCGCCGACGGCACAGCCGATCAGCGCGACGGCGATGACCTGTGCCAGAGCCGTGGAGCCGATGTCGTAGCGGTCCCGGATGGCTTCGACGGCGCCGTTGATCACGGCACTGTCGTAGCCGAAGAGGAATCCGCCCATCGCGGCCGCCGCCGCGATGAAGATCACGTGCGAGAGATGGTCGGGCTGAGCGTCCCGCACTCCTGTCTTGGGTGCCTGCGCACTGCTGGTCACGTCTGTAACTCCTCGGACCACCGGCAACGTCGCCGATGTGGGGGGAACCTTCGACTTGAAGGCAAAAGCAACGATCCAGAGACTATGTCTTCAAGTTCCGAAGTCAAGAGAGAGTTTTTGACTATCTAGAGGCGAGATCATTCACATTGCGTTCACCTCTTGAAGAAATGGCAACGGGTGCAGACCCAGGGTGCGGGGAACTGCGCGACCAGCCCCGCCTACCCGCCCTCGAAAGCGACTAACGCAACCTCTGGCTGATGACCTTCGACACGCCATCGCCCTGCATCGACACGCCATACAACGCGTCGGCGACTTCCATCGTCCGCTTCTGGTGCGTGATCACGATCAGCTGCGACGCCTCCTGCAGCTCCTGCATGATCCGGATCAGCCGCTGCAGGTTGGTGTCGTCGAGCGCCGCCTCGACCTCATCCATCACATAGAACGGGCTGGGCCGCGCCTTGAAGATCGACACGAGCATGGCGACGGCGGTCAGCGACCGCTCGCCTCCGGAGAGCAGCGACAGCCGCTTGACCTTCTTGCCCGGCGGCCGGGCCTCGACGTCGACGCCGGTGGTGAGCATGTTGTCCGGGTCGGTGAGGATCAGCCGCCCCTCACCACCGGGGAAGAGTCGACTGAAGACGCCCTCGAACTCCCGTGCGGTGTCCCAGAACGCCTCGGCGAAGACCTGCTCGACCCGCTCGTCGACCTCCTTCACCACCTGGAGCAGATCGGCGCGGGTCTTTTTCAGGTCCTCCAGCTGCTCACTGAGGAACTTGTGCCGCTCCTCCAGCGCCGCGAACTCCTCCAGCGCCAGCGGATTGACCTTGCCGAGCTGCTGGTACGCCCGTTCGGCCGCCCTGAGCCGCTTCTCCTGCTCGGCACGGTGGAACGTCTTCGGCTGGTTGCGGGGATGCTCAGGGTCCTCCGGCAGCTCCTCCCCCTCGGCGGGCGGCGACGGCGGTACGAGCTGGTCGGGCCCGTACTCCGCGATCAGCCCCTCCGGTTCGACGCCCAGTTCCTCCAGCGCCTTGGTCTCCAGCTGCTCGATCCGCATCCGCTTCTCGGCGCCGAGCACCTCGCCCCGGTGGACGGAGTCGGTCAGTTTGTCCAGCTCGGCCTTGAGGTCACGCCCCTCGCTACGGGCCTGCGCGAGCTCCTGCTCCCGGCGTGCCTTGGCGGCGTCGGCGGCGGTGCGTTCCTCGTCCGCGCGGGCGAGGGAGACCTCGACGTGGTGGAGCAGCTGCCGGGCGCCGGACCCGACGGCCTCGGCCACGGCCGCCTCGTGCCGCAGCCGCGCCCTGCGCTGCTCGGCCCGCGCCCGCGCCTCGCGCTCGGCGCGCGCGGCCCGGTCGAGCGAGTCCGCGCGCCCCGCGAGCCCCTTGACCCGCTCCTCGTGCGTACGCACCTGGAGCCGGGCCTCCATCTCGGTCTGCCGCGCGTTGGCCCCGTCCGCCGCGAGCCGATCCCGTACGGAGGTGTCCGGCTCCTCCTCGACGGGCATCTCCTCGGCCACCGCGAGCCGCTCGGCCAGCTCCTCGGCTTCCTGTACGGCCTTGTCGAGCGCCTCCTGGGCGCGTGCGGCGGCGGCCGTGGAACGCTCGGCCTCCCCTGCGGCACCCCTGGCCTGCCCGGCCAGCCGCCCGAGCTGCTGGGCGACCGCGGATTTCTCCCGCTCGGCCGCCCGGCGCCGCTCCCCCAGCTCCTCCACCAGTCCGGCCCGTTCCCGGCGCAGCTCGACGGCGCTCTGCTGGGCCTCGGCCAACTCCTCGCACCGTACGGCCAGTTCCTCCAGCTCGGTCGCCGCCTCGTCGACGGAGGCCTGCACCTCCAGCAGACTCGGGGCCCCCGCCGACCCGCCGTGCGCGAAGTGCGCCCCGAGCAGGTCACCTTCGGCGGTCACCGCGGTGAGATCGGGGCGCGCGTATACGAGGTCTTCGGCGTCTTCGAGGGTGTCCACCACGACGATGCGGTGGAGAAGGCGGCGCACGGCGGGCATGAGGTCGGAGGGGCCACGGACCAGGTCGGCGGCAAAGTGCCCGGCGGGGGGTGCCGGGAGGGGCCGTCTTTCGTCTGCCGGTTCGTCGTGGCTGGTCGCGCTGTTCCCCGCGCCCCTTTGGGGCGCTGGTGCCAGCTCTTCCGGTGCCCCTGCCAACAGCAGCGCCGCCCGGCCCGCGTCCTGCTTGCGGAGCAGTCGGATGGCCTCGGCGGCGGAGGCGGGCGTGGTCACCGCGATCGCGTCGGCCGCCGCGCCGAAGGCGGCCGCGAGGGCGACTTCGTGGCCCGGGGTCACGGTCAGGATTTCGGCGGCCGGACCCAGCAACCCACCGAGCCGGTCCTTCGCGCCGAGCAGCGCGCCCGTGCCGTCCTTGCGGCGCAGGCCCAGGGCGAGGGCTTCGTGACGGGCCTGCGTGGCGGCGCGGCGGCGTTCGGCGGTGGTGGTGGCCTCACGGGCGGCGGTGAGGGCGGACTCGGCCTCGGCCAGGGCACGCTTCGCCGCGTCGTGCTGTTCGGCCAGTTCGGTGTCGTCGGCGTCGAGGCCGTCGACCTCGGCCTTCAGCGCCTCGTACTCCTCCTGGGCGGTGACGGCACGTTCCTGCGCCTCGTCGCGGGCGGCGGCGAGCCGGTCGATCTCGGCCTGGGCGGAGGCAGCTCGGGAGCGGGCGGCGTTGACCTGGCCGTTGAGGCGGGCGAGGCTCTCGCGGCGGTCGGCGATGGAGCGGGCGACGTCCTTCAGTCGGCGTTCCTCGACCGCCAGTTCGCGCTCCAGCTCGGCGCGGTGCTCGACCGTGTCCTCCAGGGCGTGCTCGGCCGCTTCCAGGGCCGCTTCGAGCTCGGCCTCCTGTTCGCGGATGCGGGCGGCCTCGCGCTCCATGTCCTCCGGGTCGCGGCCGCGCCGCTCCTCGGGGGGCGTGGAGGTGGCGCTCTTGACCCGGGCGTCGGCCAGGGAGATCGTGCCGCGCACCCGTTCGGCGAGCTGCGACAGCTCGTACCAGGTCTCCTGGGCCCGCTGGAGGCGCGGGGTGAGCCGTCGTACCTCGCCCTCCAGGAGCGCCTCCCGCTGGAGCGCCTTCTTGAGCTCGGTCTCGGCGGCCTCCTTGCGCTGCTTCAGCGCGGCCTCGTCGGCCACCTCGGTGCGGAGCGCCGCGTGGAGTCGTACGAGGTCGTCGGCCAGCAGCCTCAGCCGCGCGTCCCGCAGATCCGCCTGGATGACGGCGGCGCGGCGGGCGACGGCGGCTTGCCGGCCGAGGGGCTTGAGCTGGCGGCGGAGTTCGTCGGTGAGGTCCTGGACGCGGGCCAGGTTGGCCTGCATGGCGTCCAGCTTCCGCAGCGCCTTCTCCTTGCGCTTGCGGTGCTTGAGGACACCGGCGGCCTCTTCGATGAAGGCACGGCGGCCCATGGGGTCGGCGTGCAGGACGGAGTCGAGCTGGCCCTGGCCGACGATGACGTGCATCTCGCGGCCGATGCCGGAGTCGGAGAGCAGGTCCTGGATGTCGAGGAGACGGCAGGTGTCGCCGTTGATCTGGTATTCGCTGCCGCCGTTGCGGAACATGATCCGCGTGATCGTGACCTCGGAGTACTCGATGGGAAGTGCCCCGTCGGAGTTGTCGATGGTCAGGGACACCTCGGCGCGGCCGAGCGGGGGGCGCCCGGTGGTGCCGGCGAAGATGACGTCCTCCATCTTGCCGCCGCGCAGCGACTTCGCGCCCTGCTCGCCCATGACCCAGCTCAGGGCGTCCACGACGTTGGACTTGCCCGAGCCGTTCGGTCCGACGACGCATGTGATGCCCGGCTCGAACCGGAGCGTGGTCGCCGAGGCGAACGATTTGAACCCGCGAAGGGTCAGGGCCTTGAGGTGCACGCCGCCGGACTCTACCTTCCGGCCTTGTCCCACTCCATGAACGCGCGGTTTCGCACATGAACGTGCAGGGCACATCAGACGTTAAAGAGTGTGAGCAAACTCGGGGACTCGGGGGAAAGAAAGAAGGGACGCCTCTAGAGAAGGCGTCCCTTGCAGATCTGACAACTTAGCGGTTGATACGGGCAGCCCAACCACTGCTGTCTGTCGTGGTGCGATGCAGTGATCAGGTGAGCGCAGGCTCCGCCTGGCGTGCGTCGAGCTCCATGAGCGAGTCGTGAGAAGCGGCAGCCGTCAGCGCGTCGTTCTCCGCCTGGATTCGTCCGAGCTCGGATTCCAGGTCCTGGACGCGCTGCTGGAGCCGTCGCATCTCGGCGAGGAGTCGCGGATCGGAGCCGCCGACGTAACCGAGAAGCGCCTTTGCCATGATGGATGGTCCTCCACACTGAGTGACCGACCGAAGCGGTGTGGGTCGTGAGGGAATCGCACCCGCGATGCTTGGCACTGTTGAATTTTGCTGCCGTTCTCCATGCCAAACAGCTAAGGTGCGCGGGGTTGCTTTTAGCGTCTCACCAAAAAGTTTGACGGTCAACACGATCACGCCCCGCATCGGCGGGCATCCCGCTGCCGCGCGGCCCTGAACGGGCGACGCTGTGGCGATTCGGGGACCTCTCCTGGCCGGCGGAGCGAGGGGATCATCCTTGCTTCGGAGCCTGCCATGACAAACCTGTCTTGGCAATCACCTGCACATTTCTGTTCTGTGCATGCTCCTGGCATATGCCGGTGGCGCCACCCTCCGCTCTCGCCTGCCCGCTTTACAGAAGTGGGTCAGCGGACGGCGAAGCCGTCGTAGCCCCCTCGCGGTGTGTCCCAGATCTCGGTGACACCATCCACGCGCCCGGGCGTGTCGTCACTCTGGAGCCACTCCAGGAGCCCTTGACACGCCTCGCGGGAACCCTCGGCAACCACCTGGACCCGTCCGTCGGCCAAATTGAGAGCAAAACCACTCAGGCCGCCGATCTCCAGCGCCCTGGCCCGGGTGAACCAGCGGAAACCCACACCTTGCACCCGTCCACGCACCCAGACGACCAGCCGTACATCCTCACTCATGGCTGCACGCTAACGGGCCAATGTCCCTCGGGTCCCTCCCTCCCCTGGCGCCATGCTGTACCGTCCCCACCCAATGAATCTCATATGAAACTCACTCCTTCGTGTGAGGTTCGTGAAGGCGACGATCACAACGTTGACGAGATCCCCAACGTTGACTGCAGGACACCGCAAGGACGAGGAAGGCCAAGACATGGGACGCCACCGACGCTCCGCCGCCGGCCGCGCCGCCAGGGGGGGCCGCGCCACCGCGGTCACGGACACGGGTTTCGCTGCCGAGGAGCCGCACTACGGTCCGGAGAACCTGTACGGGTTCGCCGCGGTCCTGGAGGCCGACGCCCAGGCCGCGTCGCGCGGCGGTGGTTCGCGCCGTCGCAAGAAGCGGACCGTGACCCCCGTGAAGACCGGCCTGCTCGGTGTCTCCGCCGCCGTCGCCCTCGGTACCGTCGCAGTGGCCACCGGGGTGCTGCCGGGCGGCGACAAGTACACGGTCAGCGGGGGCAACAGCAGCGAGACGGTGGTGCCCGCCGGCTCGCCGACGGGTGCGGCGACCCAGCAGGGCGGTACGGACGGTGCCGCGCAGGAGCAGCGCGAGGACGAGTCCACCAGCCGTGACGCCGAGCGCGAGGCCTCGCCGTCGAACACCCCGTCCCCTTCGAAGACGCCGTCCGAGAAGAAGCCCTCCGAAGAGGCGAGCAAGGGCTCCGGCTCGAAGAAGACCAAGACGCCGTCCGCCGAGCCCACCAAGGAGCCGGAGAAGAGGACCATTTCCCCGGTGGAGGTCTCCACGGAGACCCAGGCCGAGGCGGCGGTTCTCCTGCTGGTCAACGAGGAGCGGGCCAAGGCGGGCTGCAGCCCGGTGGCGGCGAGCAGCGACCTGGCGAAGCTGGCCGAAGCGTTCAGCGAGGACATGGCCCTCCGCGGCTTCTTCGACCACACCAACCCCGACGGCGACGACCCGTGGGACCGCGCGGCCGCCCTCGGGGTCACCGGCCTCGGCGGCGAGAACATCGCCCGCGGCCAGGCAACCGCCGAGGCGGTCATGGAGGCCTGGATGAACAGTCCCGGCCACAGGGCGAACATCCTCAACTGCGACTTCAAGACCCTCGGCGTCGGTGTCCACATGGGCGACGGCGGACCTTGGTGGACGCAGGACTTCGGCTACTAGGTATCGCCCGGAGAGCAGTTCACTAACCAAAAGTTAGTGCAACCTTCTGGTTAGCGCTGTGCCGGAGTATCCTCGACCTATGGAATCAGCCGCGCAGACCGCCGTGGCGCCCGCGCAGGCCGCCGCGGGCGCGGGCGCCGTGAACCTCGACGACCTGGCCTTCGACGTGTTCGCCAGGAACTGTCCGTCGCGGGGCACCCTGGAGCACGTCACGGGCCGCTGGGGCGTGCTCACGATGGGCGCCCTGCACGAGGGCTCGCTCCGCTTCAACGAGCTGCGCCGTCGCGTCGACGGCGTCAGCGAGAAGATGCTCTCCCAGACCCTGCACGCCCTGGAGCGCGACGGCCTGGTACACCGCGAGGCCCAGCCCACCAACCCGCCTCGCGTCGACTACACCCTCACCCCGCTCGGCCACGAGGTCTCCGAGCGCCTTCTGTCCCTCATCACCTGCGTTGAGGACCGCATGGAGGACGTGCTCCGGGCCCGCGAGCGTTACGACGAGACGCGCGGCGCCCGCTGACACGTCGGGCAGAAGTAACTGGACCGGTTCATCCACGGCCGCCGCCGCATCGGCGTGCCACAGCGGCGGCAGGGCAGCCCCTCGCGGCCGTACGCGTCCAGCGACCGGTCGAAGTACCCCGACTCGCCGTTCACGTTGACGTACAGGCTGTCGAAACTCGTGCCGCCCACCGCGAGCGCCGCGTTCATCACGTCCCGTACGTGGCCCAGGAGTTCGGTGGTGCGGGGGCGGGTGAAACCGGCGGTCGGGCGCTCGTAGTGGATGCGCGAGCGCCAAAGCGCCTCGTCGGCATAGATGTTGCCGACTCCGCTGATCAACGACTGGTCGAGCAGGGCCCGTTTGATGGTCGTACGCTTCCGCCGCAGCGCCTGGTGGAAGGCCTCGGCGTCGAACCGCGGGTCGAGGGGGTCGCGGGCGATGTGCGCGATGACGTCCGGCAGGCCGTCGGGGGTGGTGTCGTGCAACGACAGTCCGCCGAAGGTGCGTTGGTCGACGAAGCGGAGTTCGGTGCGGAGGTCGTCCGCGAAGCGGACGCGGATCCTGAGGTGCTTCTCGTCGGCCGCGTCGTGCGGCTGCACGAGCAGTTGGCCGCTCATACCGAGGTGGGCGAGCACGGCGATGCCGGTGTCCTCCACGGGCAGCCACAGGTACTTGCCGCGCCGGCTGGGCTCTCCGATGCGGTGGCCCTTCAGGCGGTGCGCGAAGTCCTCGGGGCCGGCCAGGTGTCGGCGGATCGCACGTGGGTGCAGCACCTCCACGTCGGCGACGGTCCGGTGGGCCACCCAGCGTTCCAGTCCCCGTCGTACGACCTCGACCTCGGGAAGTTCGGGCACGGGGTCCTCCGGACGCGGGAGCCTGAGAGCTCGGGGGTTGTCGTATGGCGGCTGCAGGTGATGTGTGACTGGTCGCGCAGTTCCCTCCCCTGAAAACCAGGGGGCACCTGGTGTCTTTCAGGAGCGCGGGGAACTGCGCGAGCAACCACCAAAGACCTGCACGCACCCACTCACCGCTGCCGCCCCCTCACCCCCGGGCGGGGGTCTGGGGGCAGCAGCCCCTAGGCAGGGGCGCCGACCATCAGGCCGGCGTGGTGTCCGAAGGCGCGGCGGAGTCATCGGGCTGAAGCGCGGCCTCGGCCGCCGCTTTCGCCCGTTCGTCCGCCGCGGCGCGGATCGCACGCCAGGCGGACTCGGCCGCCTGCTGCTCCGCTTCCTTCTTGCTGCGGCCGGTGCCGGTGCCGTACGAGACGCCTCCGACGCGGGCGGCAGCGGTGAAGGTCTTCTCGTGATCGGGGCCGGTCTCCGTGACCAGGTACTCGGGCACGCCGAGCCCCTCGGTCGCGGTGAGCTCCTGGAGACTGGTCTTCCAGTCCAGGCCGGCTCCGAGGTTCGAGGACTTTTCGATCAGCGGGTCGAACAGACGGTGCACCAGCTCCGCCGCCGAGTCGAGCCCCTGGTCGAGATAGACCGCGCCGATCACCGCTTCGAGGGTGTCGGCGAGGATGGATGCCTTGTCCCGGCCACCTGTGCCCTCTTCACCCCGGCCGAGCCGGATGAAGGAGCCGAGGTCGAGCCCGCGGCCCACCTCCGCCAGCGCACGAGAGTTGACCACCGCGGCCCGCAGCTTGGCCAGTTGGCCTTCGGGCAGGTCGGGGTGGGTCCGGTACAGCGTGTCCGTGACCACGAGGCCGAGTACGGAGTCCCCGAGGAACTCCAGGCGCTCGTTGGTGGGCAGGCCGCCGTTCTCGTACGCGTACGAACGGTGGGTCAGCGCACGCACCAGAAGGGCGGACTCGAGCTGGTAGCCGAGCCGCCCTTCCAGAAGCGTGTGGGACGAGGCTGTGTTCTCCGCCTTTTTCTTGGCGTTGGTCTCCGCCTTGGCGTCAGACATAGAGCCTCTCACCAGCCGCTCAGACCTCGAGGACCTGGCGCTTGTTGTAGGTGCCGCAAGACGGGCACGCGATGTGCTGCAGCTTGGGCTCGTGGCAGCGCTCGCACGCAACCAGGGTGGGGACCGCAGCCTTCCACTGCGACCGGCGGTGGCGCGTGTTGCTGCGCGACATCTTCCGCTTCGGAACAGCCACGGCTACTTCTCCTGCTTCTCGTCGACGCCCGCTTCGGCGCCGCTCATCTCGTCCTTCTCGCCATCTTCGAGTGAACCGGCGAGTCCCTGCAGTGCCGCCCAACGGATGTCGACGGCGTCGTGGTGGTGGTCCGGGGCGTCCGCCAGCCGTGCTCCGCACTGGGAGCACAGGCCGGGGCAGTCGTCCTGGCACACCGGCTGCATCGGCAGTGCGAGCACCACCGCATCGCGCAGCACGGGTTCGAGGTCGAACAAACCGTCCTCGATGAAGAGCATGTCCTCGTCTTCCTCGGCGTCGTCGGCCGGCTCCGCCTTGGGGCGGCCCCGGTCGTCGGCGTCAGGGTACGAGAACATCTCCTGGAAGTCCGCTGCGAGTTCCAGCTCCAGCGGCTCCAGACACCTTACGCACTCCCCCTTGGCCCGTGCACGGGCGGTGCCTGTGACAAGCACACCTTCCATGACCGACTCCAGGCGGAGTTCGAGCTCCACCGGGGCGCCTTCCGGCACTCCGATGACTCCCTGGATCCCGAGGTCCTTGGGAGCGTCGATCTCACGGGTCAGGCGCTGCAGCGCGCCAGGACGCCGCCCCAGCTCGTGTGTGTCGAACACGAGAGGGTTGCGGTGGTCGAGGCGGGCGTTCAGGGCCATTCCTGCTTTCGATCTTGAAGCTCGAGGACGCCACCCTTCGATGTTTCCCGGGCAGCGTTGATCGCGGACGTACGCGCGACCGAAGAGCCAGGATACTGGACCTTTCGCTCTCGGCCCAATCCGCTGTCAGCGACCCTGTTCGTAGCGGCGTAGCTGCTCCGCCGTGATCATGGTGGTGTCGAAGAGGCTGGTCTCGTCGAGCGCGTTCGCCTGCGGCTGCGCGTACCCCTGGTGCCCCTGCTGGTCCTGGTGCCCCTGTGAGTCTTGGTGCCCCTGGTTCGGGTCGTACGCCGGCTGCTGCGGGTAGCCGGCCGCGTACGGGTCGGCCTGCTGGTAGCCGTAGGGATCCGCGGCCTGCTGGGGCTGGGTGTACTGCTGTTGGTAGCCACCATATGGATCCTGCTGGTATGCCGTCGCCGCGTAGGAGTCCTGCCGGCCGTACGCCTGCTGCTCCGGCACCGACCGGGCCTGGGCGGGGTTGTCGGAGAGGTCGGCGAGCCCGGCCAGGTAGTCGGCGTCGCTGGTGAGCTGCGAAGAGGTGCCGTCGTCGTTCAGGGCGAGGGCGCCGAGGTCGTCGGTGGCGATGCGGCCGTGGAGCTTCTGGCGGCCCCGGCCGACGGCCTCCAGGGTCTTGGCGAGCACCGCCTCGAAGGCGCCGAGCTTGGCGTCCACGTAGGCGTCGGCGTCGCGGCGCAGGGTCTCGGGGTCCTGGCTGCGCTCGGGGGCGTCCTCGTCCGCGTAGCCCCGCTCGTCGAGGCCGGGGCCCGTGCCGAGGAGCTTCTCGCGGCCGCGGCCCACCGAACCGAGGGTCTTGGTGAGGACGACCTCGAAGTTGGCGAGCTTGGAGTCGACGTAGTCGTCGGCCTCGGCGCGGACCTCCTCGGCCTCCTGGCGGGCGTCGCCCAGGATGCGGTCGGCCTCGTTCTGGGAGCGGCGGGCGACCTCGGTGTCGGAGATCAGGGAGCCGCGCTCGGCGTGCGCGTTCTCGATGATCCGCTCGGCCTCCATGCGGGCCCGCTCGACCATGTGGTCGCGGTCGCCGATCAACTCCCGCGCCTGGGCGAGGGAGTCGGGCAGGGCCGCGCGCAGCTCTTCGAGCAGGGAGAGCAGGTCGGCGCGGTTGACCACGCACGAGGCCGACATGGGCATGGATCGGGCGCCGGAGACCACCGAGACGATCTCGTCGAGCTTCTTCTGCACGTCCACCGTGTGCTCGCCACTCTCTACGACTGTGTTGGAGACGGTCGGGTCGACTGTACGGCCAGCGGGGGACGTTCGTCCGCTCAGTCCTGCTTCAGGCGCTCGCCGAGGGCTTCGAGGACGAGCGGGGGCACCAGGTGGGAGACGTCGCCGCCCCAGGTGGCGACCTCCTTGACCAGAGAGGACGACAGGAAGCTGTAGGTGGGGTTGGTGGGGACGAAGAGGGTCTCGACGCCCGACAGGCCGATGTTCATCTGGGCCATCTGCAGCTCGTAGTCGAAGTCGCTGACCGCGCGCAGGCCCTTGACGATGGCCGGGATGTCGCGCTGCTTGCAGAAGTCGACGAGCAGGCCGTGGAAGGCCTCGACCCGTACGTTCGCGTACTCGGTGGTGACCCGGCGGATCAGCTCCATCCGCTCCTCGACCTCGAAGAGGCCCTTCTTGGACTTGTTGATCATCACCGCGACATAGACCTCGTCGTACAACTTGGAGGCGCGGCCAATGATGTCGAGGTGTCCGTTGGTGATGGGGTCGAACGACCCGGGACAGACGGCACGGCGCACTTGGGCTCCCTCGCTCTCCGGTCCGGTCATCGTGCGTCTTCGCACGTAGAGGCGGCGCGACCGTACCAAAACGTTCCCTCGCCGTAGCGACGGGCCCTGATGGCTTCGAAACCGGTCGGCCAGGCGAACTCACCACCTCTGGTGCTGCGCTCCACGGTGACGAGGGCTTCCTCGCCGAGCCAGCCCCCGGTACGGAGTGTGAGCAGGATCTCGCGAAGATCGTCGTCCGAGACGGCGTACGGGGGGTCGAGGAAGACCAGGTCGTACGGCTCGTCCGGCGCCGATCCCTGGACGATCTGCTCCGCTTTGCCCGACCTCACCTCGGCGCCGGGGAGGCCGAGCGATCTGACGTTGTCCCGGACCGTTCGGGCGGCGCGGGCGTCGGCCTCCACGAGGAGGGTGTGGCCGGCGCCTCGGGAGAGTGCCTCCAGGCCGACGGCGCCCGATCCCGCGTACAGGTCCAGGACGCGTTCGCCGTCCAGCGGGCCGCCGAGGAGGGATTCCCAGGTGGAGAAGAGGCCCTCACGCGCGCGGTCGGAGGTGGGGCGGGTGCCTGTCCCTGGCGGGACGGCCAGGCGGCGTCCGCCGGCTGCGCCGGCGATCACGCGGGTCATCTTGCGTCCTTGTTCGAGGGCGTGGTCACGGGTCCAGTTTGGCAGTCGGAGGTGGGGTGCGTGATGGCCGTGGGCGACTGCGGGTACGTCGTGGTTGCTCGCGCAGTTCCCCGCGCCCCTGATAGCAGGGCTGCTGCCCTCAGCCCTCGCCGAGTACTGCTTCCTAGCCCTTGTCCAAGTACTGCTCCCGCTCCTCGTCCAAGAGCGCGTCCAGGGCTGTCCTCAGGCCCGGCAGGCGCTCCAGGTCCGGGTCGGCTGCCACCACCGCCGCCGCCTCTTCCCTCGCCTCCGCGATGATCTCCTCGTCGTCGATGACGGCGAGCATGCGGAGGCTGGTGCGGGCGCCGGACTGGGCCTGGCCGAGGACGTCGCCCTCGCGGCGTTGCTCGAGGTCGATACGGGAGAGTTCGAAGCCGTCGAGGGTGGCGGCGACAGCGTTGAGGCGCTGGCGGGCCGCGCTCGCCTCCGGCATCTCGGTGACCAGGAGGCAGAGGCCTGCGGCGGAGCCTCGGCCCACCCGGCCGCGGAGCTGGTGGAGCTGGGAGACGCCGAAGCGGTCGGCGTCCATGATCACCATGGCAGTGGCGTTCGGGACGTTCACACCGACCTCGATGACCGTGGTGGCGACCAGTACATGGGTCTCGCCGGCGGCGAAGCGGCGCATGACCGCGTCCTTGTCGTCGGGGTGCATACGGCCGTGCAGGACCTCGACCTTGAGGCCCTGGAGGGGGCCCTTGGCGAGCTGGTCGGCGACGTCGAGGACGGCGAGGGGCGGGCGCTTCTCGGCCTCGTCCTCGGGGGACTTCTTGCCGGTCGGCTTCTTCGGATCCTCCTCCTCGTCGCCGATGCGGGGGCAGACGACGTACGCCTGGTGGCCGTTCTCTGCCTCCTCCCGGACGCGCTCCCAGGTGCGGGCGAGGAAGTGGGGCTTGTCGGCGGCCGGGACGACATGGCTGGCGATCGGCGAGCGGCCGGCGGGGAGCTGGTCGAGGACCGAGGTCTCCAGGTCGCCGAAGACGGTCATGGCGACCGTGCGCGGGATGGGCGTGGCCGTCATGACGAGGAGGTGGGGCGGCTGTTTGCCCTTGCCGCGCAGGGCGTCGCGCTGTTCGACGCCGAATCGGTGCTGCTCGTCCACGACGACCAGGCCCAGGTCGTGGAACTGCACCTTGTCCTCGATCAGCGCGTGGGTGCCGATGACGATCCCGGCCTCGCCGGTTACCAGGTCCAGCAGCGCCTGCCTGCGGCCCGCGGCGCCCATCGACCCGGTGAGCAGCACCACCTTGGTGGCATGCTCGGCCCCGCCCAGCATCCCGCCCTCGGCCAGCTCGCCCATCATCTCGGTCACCGACCGGTGGTGCTGCTGGGCGAGCACCTCGGTGGGCGCGAGCATGGCCGCCTGACCGCCCGCGTCGACCGTGGCGAGCATGGCGCGCAACGCCACCATGGTGTTGTGGGTGACCGTGAAGTTGTCGGTGACATAGGCATGACTCGGGTGGGCGACACTGATGCACTGGACCGGCTTGCGCCCCACATGCTCGACGGCCCGGATTCCGCGTAGAAACGTGTTGTGTTTCGGCCGGGCCCGTACGCGGTCGGCCTTGCGGGTCAGCCGGAACGGCGGGTGTTCCTCAGGCAGGGCAACCGAGACGTCGAACACGGCTCGCTTCGGCAGAACTCGTGCGCGGCCCCCCAGCGATCGCACGAGCCAGGCGATGTCCTCCGCGAGCCTGCGCGAGGGCGAACAGAGCGAGATGCTCAGACCGTCCGCCTGGACGGTGCCATCCGTGTCCAGAAGGCCTTGCAGCAGGGCCAGACGGTTCTTGACCGACGTGTTCTTGAAGTCGTCCGGCACGAACTTCCCATGTGGCGTGAGGCCCCACAGGTTCAGGTCGCGCAGCGTCTGGATCACGGGATTGCGGACGCCCCCAGCGCGTTGTGTCAGCTGGATCGTGTAGTCGCAGGTGGAACCCTTTACCGGCACCAGTCGGCATTCGGGCGCGACCGCGGCTGCCACGGCATCTCGGATCTCCTCGTCGATGGTGGAGAAACGCAGATTTTGGCGGAACGAGCCGTCCCCCAAGAGGAGGCCGAACAGGTAGGGATCCAGCGGCAGCCCTGAATCGCCTCCGAGGTCGATGGGGGTTGCGGCCGGGATGTACCACTTCGAGGATCCGTTCGCCTCGAAGGTGTCGAGACGGACCTCTCGAGTGGTCATGACCTTGGGTTCCTGCCCTCGGTACCACCCACAGCTCGTACCGACGATCCAGAGGTGCTCGTCGTCGCACTCGACAGAGGTGCCGTCGGACAGCACCAGCCGCCAGACATCGCGCTCTCCTTGCGGGAAGACGCCGTCGATCAGCGCGATCTCCCCGTCGGGCACGACGACCTCGTCCCCCACGCTCAAGTCCCCCATCCGGCGGAAACCGGCAGGAGTGAGCACCAACGAGTCGAGAGGCTGGGCCTTGCCCGATCCGACCTCTCCCTGCAGCAACCGGTGCATCGGGTGCTCGGTGGCCAGGTCGTCGAAGATCTCCTTGGAGACCTTCCGCTGGCCGTCGGTGAGGGTGAAGGGGAGGCGGGCGTCGAAGGCGGTGAGAAGGCCTTCGGGGGCGGGGCGGCGGGCGACGGCGGGGAGTTGGGCGTCGGCGTGGCGGCGGCGGGCGAGGGCGACCTGGAGGACGAAGGCCTCGTCCCACTTGAGGCGGTCTCGGGCACTGTCCCGGTCCGCCTTGGTGTGGGGGCGGTGGATCTTCAGGAGGGCTTCGGGGAGGGAGACGAGGCCGCGGCCCGCGCGCAGGGAGTCCGGGAGGGGGTCGACGGCTTCCTGGGCGCTCGGGAGGACCGTCTGGACGGCCTTGGCGATCTTCCAGGACTCCAGCTTGGCGGTGGCCGGGTAGATCGGGATGAGGGCGCCGGCCCAGGTGTCGACGGTCTCCGTGACGTCGTCGCCGCGCAGGAGTTCGTAGGCGGGGTGGGCCAGTTGCAGGCGGCGGTTGAAGACGGAGACCTTGCCGGCGAAGAGGGCGCGGGTGCCGGGGAGGAGGTCCTTGTGGGGTTTGTGCACGCCGTTGCCGAAGAAGACGAGCTGGAGGCGGCCGCTGCCGTCGGTGATGGTGACTTCGAGGCGCTGGCCCTTGCCCCGGGGCGCCTTGGCGGAGGCGAAGGAGTGCAGGCGGGCGTCGGCGACCTGGGCGACCACCGTGACGTGCTCGTCCATAGGCAGATCGGCGAGGTGGGTGAGCTGGCCACGCTCCTCGTACCTGCGGGGATAGTGGTGCAGCAGGTCCCCGACGGTGTGCAGGCCGAGGTGCTCGGCCATCACCTTCGCGGTGGCGGCGCCGAGCGAGTTCTTGAGCGGTTCTTCGAGCGCGGGCACGAGATCCATTGCACACCACGGCACTGACAATCCCGTATACGTCCTTGAAATCCGCTGGTCAGACGGGTCGTTCGCGCCTAGGATGACGCACTCCCGGGCCCGACCGTGTCAGGGCCCGTACCGCCTCCCGTCCGCGGTCACCGTCTCGTGGGACCGCCCGACCCCGCCGCCGTCGCCAGAATCCCATCCCACCGGCGCTGCGACGATGGATTCAATGACCTCACAGTCATCCCAGGCACCCCAGACTCCTCAGGCACCCCAGTCGCCTCATACGTTCCAGGTCGATCTGCGTGGCCTGGTGGATCTGCTCTCGCACCACCTCTATTCCAGTCCGAAGGTCTATCTGCGCGAGCTGCTGCAGAACGCCGTGGACGCGATCACCGCGCGCCGCGCCGAGCAGCCTGACGCGCCCGCCCGGGTACGGCTCTTCGCCGAGGGCGGCGCGTTGCGGGTGGAGGACTCGGGCATCGGGCTCACCGAGGCCGATGTGCACGACCTGCTCGCCACCATCGGGCGCAGTTCCAAGCGCGACGACGGTGGCATTCAGGAGGTCCGCTCGGACTTTCTGGGGCAGTTCGGCATCGGGCTGCTCGCCTGTTTCGTGGTCGCCGAGCGGATCCGTGTGGTCAGCCGCAGCGCCCGTACGCCCGACGCGCCGCCGGTGGAGTGGACGGCGGCCGACGACGGCTCGTACACCGTGCGGACGCTGCCCGACGAGGCGCGTCCCGAGCCGGGCACGACCGTGCACCTCGTGGCGCGGCCCGGAGCGGCCGAATGGCTCTCCCACGCGCGCGTGCTGACGCTGGCGCGGGACTTCGGGGCGCTGCTGCCGTACGACGTCCGGGTGGGCGACGAGGCGGTCACCGATCTGCCGGCGCCCTGGGACCGCGCGTACCCCTCCCCCGCCACCCGGAGGGTGGCCCTGGCCCGGCACTGTCACGACCTGTTCGGGTTCACGCCGTTGGACTCGATAGAGCTGGACGTGCCGCTGGCCGGGATCCGGGGCGTGGCGTACGTCCTGCCGGCCGCCGTCAGCCCGGCCCAGCGGGCGAGCCACCGGGTGCATCTGAAGGGCATGCTGCTCACCGAGCGGGCCGAACAACTCTTGCCGGACTGGGCGTTCTTCGTGCGCTGCGTCCTCGACACGGACAGTCTGCGGCCCACGGCGTCGCGCGAGTCGCTGTACGAGGACGAGACCCTGGCGGCCGTACGGGAGGCGCTGGGCGAGCGGATCCGCGGCTGGCTCACCGGGCTCGCGGCCGGTGAGCCGGAGCGGCTGGCGGCCTTCCTGTCGGTGCACTACCTGGGCGTGAAGTCCCTGGCGCGGCACGACAGGGAGATGCTGCGCACGATGCTGCCGTGGCTCCCCTTCGAGACGACCGACGGGCGGCTGTCCCTGGAGGAGTTCGCGCAGCGGCACCCGGTGGTGCACTTCACGCGGACGGTCGAGGAGTACCGCCAGGTCGCGCCGATCGCGTCCGCGCAGGGCGTCGGGGTCGTCAACGGCGGCTACACCTACGACAGCGAGCTGGTCGAGGCGCTGCCGTCGGTGCGCCCGGGGACGGTGGTCGCCGAGCTGGACGCTGACACGGTGACCGCCCACCTGGACGCGCTGGACCCGGACGAGGA
The DNA here is from genome assembly GCF_042802555.1 of Streptomyces sp. NPDC057474. Classification (NCBI taxonomy): domain Bacteria; kingdom Bacillati; phylum Actinomycetota; class Actinomycetes; order Kitasatosporales; family Streptomycetaceae; genus Streptomyces; species Streptomyces sp. NPDC057474. Next base: position 18,291 of record NZ_JBHVDX010000106.1, read on the forward strand.
GCTGGCGCTGTCGGGCTTCCTGTCGGCCGCGCGGGCCAAACTCGATCCGCTGGGGTGCGACGTCGTCCTTCGGGCCTTCCATCCGCTCTCGGTGCCCGCGCTGCACCTGGACGACCGCTCCTCCCGGCACGAGCAGGCCCGTGCGGAGGCGGAGGAGCAGGCCGACGACCTGTGGGCGGGCATCCTCGGCTCGCTGCGGGGCAGTGCGCCGCGCGCGCGGCTGGTCCTCAACCATCTCAACCCGCTGATCCGGCGGATCAGTTCCCTGTCCGACCGGGAGCTGATCGGTACGGCCACGGAGTCCCTGTACGGGCAGGCACTGCTGATGGCCCAGCGGCCGCTCAGGCCCGCGGACTCGGCGCTCCTGAACCGTGCCTTCATCGGCCTGCTGGAGTGGGCCACACACACCGAGCCCGGGTCGGGGCCCGGTTCCGGTTCCGGTTCCGGTTCCGGGGAGGGCGGCCGCGGATGAGCCACGTCATGGACTTCGACGAGCTGCGCCGGGCCATGGCGGAAAACTACGGGCAACCGGAGGGCCCCGCCCGCAACGCGCGCGCGGAGTTGCTGCTCGCGGAGGCCGAGAAGCTGAACGTCCCCCTCGCCGTGATCGAGGCGCTCGGGCACCAGCTGAAGGTCTACAACTACAGCTCCGAGAAGGACAAGATGTTCGTCCCCTTCGCGCGTCTGCTGCGCATGTGGGACGAGCGCCCGGCGGACTTCGACGAGTACGAGATCCACTCCCTGCACTGGGTGTTCAAGTGGATGTCGGCCGGCATGCTGAACCAGCCGCACGTACCGCTCGCCTCCATCGAGAAGTGGCTCGGCGAGATGGAGCACCGCTACCGGCTCGCCGGGCACTCGGAACGGGCCGTGCGCAGCGCCGAGTTCAGCGTGGCCGCGCACATCGGTGACCTGGCGCGGGCCGAGCGGGCGTACGGGGCGTGGCTGGCCGCCGACCGGGACACGATGGCCGACTGTCACGCGTGCGAGCTGCACGGCCAGGGCTGGTGGCAGGCCCGGCAGCACAGGGACGCCGAGGCGCTGGAGCTGTGGGCGCCGGTGCTGGAGGGCGAGTACACATGTGCCCACGAGCCGCACACCGTCCTGGCGTCCTCCCTTGTGCCGCTGCTGCGCCTGGGGCGCCCCGACGAGGCGCGGGCCCACCATCTGCGCGGTTTCCGGCTGGTGCGGGCCATGGAGAGCATGCGGGGCGCGTACGCGGACCACGTGGAGTTCTGTGCCCTGACCGGCAACGAGGCACGCGGCCTGGAGCTCCTGGCCGAGCGTCCGGCGTACTTCAGCGACTCCGGGGACCCGCGCAGCAAGCTGGACTTCATGAGTGTGGTGGCCCTGCTCATGGGCCGTCTGACCGCACGTGGGTTTGGCGACCAAACGGTCCCCGGTCCCGTCGGCCTTACCTGGACCGCCCGCGAACTGGCCGCCCACGCGCGCGAGGAGGCCCTTTCCCTGGCCGCGCTCTTCGACGAGCGCAACGGCACGGCGTACGTCAGCACGCATGTCCGGGAACGGATGGACCGGCCGCCGCTGCTGGACCGGCTGCCGCTGGGGGTGCGCTCGACGCGGACCGTCGTTCCGGTGCCCGCGCCCCGGCCGCCGGCCGCCGTGGAACGGACGGAGACCAGCGCCGTCCCGGACGGCCTGCCCGCCCTCCTCGCCGAGGCGCGGCGGCTCTCCGAGTCCTTGCATCCCGGTTCCGTCGGGGCCTGGGCCTCCGTGGCGCGTGCCGCCGAGGCCGAGGGCGCGGAGCTGGACGCCTGGGACCGCGCGGAGATCGTCGACCACGAGGCGATCGGCCTCGGGCCGGAGGGCCGCGCCCTCTTCGAACGCGCGGCCGAGCTCTACGAGGAGGCAGGCGACCCCGGAGAGGCGCTGGCGGCACGCGCGCGCGGGGCGAACGTCCACGCCCTGACAGGCCACCCTGAGGCGGCCCTGCAGCTGATCTCCGAGCCGTACGAGCGGATCAGCACCCTCTGGGCGGACGGCGGGACGGGCGTGCGGCAGACTGCGTCCGTGCTGGTGGGGCGGGCGCGAATACTCGTGCAGCGGATGCACGAGACCGAGGGCGCCGACGCGGTGGCCTCCGCCGAGGCCGCCGTGCGGGAGCTTGCGGATTTCGTCGAGCCGCGTCGCGCGGGGGACGTACGGCTGGCCTCGCGGGCCGCGGAGGCGCGGGCGATGCTCGGGGAGCTGGCCGCGCGCGGCGGGGACGCGGAGGCCGCCGCCGAGCTGTTCGCGGAGGCCGCGGAGCGGTATGTGACAGCCGGGCTGCCGTGGTTCGCGGTGCAGTACGAGGCCCGGCTCGCCGGGGTCGCGCAGCACCTCGGGGACCTGGAGACCGCCGAGCGGGCGGCCCGGGCGGCACTGGAACACGGCGGGACGGATCTGGAGCCGGTGGGCCACGCCCAGCTGCACCTCCAGCTGGCCGAGCTGTTGGGCGCCGACGAGCGGGTGGAGTCGGCCTTCGAGCACGCCCTGGAGGCGGCGCACTGGGCCGACGAGGCGGGCGAGGCCCGGACGCTCGGCGCCTGGGCCCGGCATCTGCTGGGCGGGTTCCTGCTGCGGCTGGGCCGGTGGGCGGAGGCGGCCGAGGTGCTGGAGTCGGCGCTGCCGGATCTCACCACCGAGACGCACGGGGACGGGGCCGTCGCCCAGACCCTGTGGTGGCTCGGCGACTGCCACACCGAGCTGGGTGAGCACCGCGAGGCCGCCGAACGGTGGCTGCGGGCCGCCGACATCGCCCGGCACTGGCCCGAGCAGCGCGACCACGCCATGCTCGCCCATCTCGCCGCGGAAGCGCTCGCGCGCGCGGGGCTGCCCGCCGAGGCCGACCGGGCGTACGCGCGTGCCGTCGACCTCTGGGGTGACCTGGGGAACGTCCACGGGTACGTCCGGGCGCTGCGGGCGCGGGCCTGGTACGCGTCGCGGGAGGGCCGCGAGGGTGCGCAGCCGTCGGCCCCGGACGAGGCCCGGGAGCTGATGGGTGACGCGGTGGTGGGCTGCGAGGCGGCCCTGTCCGACGTGACCGGCGAGGAGAACCGGCGGCGGATCGTCGCGGAACTCGGCGAGACCTGTCGGCAGTTCGGCGACCTGCTCGCCCGCTCCGTGGCCGAGGACGCGGAACTCGCCTCCTTCGGGGCGACCTTCGAGGAGGCGCTCGGGTTCGTCGAGCGGGCGGTCTCGGTGTACGACTCCCTCGGCGCGGACTTCCTCGACGCCCGTACCGCCGCCGAACTCGCCGCGGGCTGGCTGGAGATCGACCTCCGGCGGGGTGCTGCCGCCGCGGATCGGGCGCGGGGTGTGCTGTCCGCGTTCGCCGGGCGGGACGACGAGACGGCGGTGGCGCGGCGGGCGGAGGCGGAGAGGCTGCTGGAGGTGGCGGGGGTGCGGGAACAGGGCTGAGCGGGGCGAGGAGAGCCCTACTCCACGCCGATCAGCAGCAGTGCCCCCTGCCGCCCGCCCCGATACACCACCGTGTCCACCGCCAGGTACTCCCGTACCCGTGTCTCCACGTGGTCCACGACGTCGGCGGGGGCCTCGTCGCCCAGGACCAGGGTGACCATCTCGCCGCCGGCGGCGAGCATCCGGTCGACCACCGCGGCCGCCGTGAGCGTGACGTCGGAGCCGATGACGGCGACGTCGCCGTCGATGAGGCCGAGGACGTCGCCGGCCTGGCAGATGCCGGCCATGGTCCAGGACTGGCGCTCGGCGACGACGACCTCGGCGTAGCGGGTGGCGCCGGCGGCGGAGGTCATGGAGACGACGTCCTCGTCGAAGCGCCGGCCGGGCTCGTGGACGGCGAGGGCGGCGATGCCCTGGACGGCCGAGCGCGTGGGGATGAGGGCGACCCGGACGCCCTCGGCGCGGGCCTGCTCGGCGGCGGCCGCCGCCGTGTGGCGGAGGTCCGCGTCGTTGGGCAGCAGCACCACCTCGCGCGCGTGGGCACGGCGTACGGCCTCCACCAGCTCCCCGCTGGCGGGCGGCTCCCCGGGGCGGGCCAGGACCGTGGTCGCGCCGGCCTCGGTGTACAGCCCGGCCAGCCCCTCCCCCGGCACGACGGCCACGACGGCCCGCTGGGCGCGCTCGCGCGGCTGCCGCCCGGCCGCACCGGTCATGTGCGCGTCCTCGGCCCCGAAGTGCGTGATCCGGATCCGGTAGGGCCGCCCGGCCTCGACCCCGGCCTCCACGGCCGCCCCGGCGTCGTCGACGTGCACATGGACGTTCCACAGCCCGTCCCCGCCGACCACCACCAGCGAGTCGCCGAGCGTGTCCAGCCGTCGCCGCAGGCGGGCCACGGCAGCGTCCTCGGCCTCCAGGAGGTAGATCACCTCGAAGGCGGGCCCACCCGCCTCGGGCCGGTCGTCGGCGCACACCTCCGGGACCGCGGCGGTCTCCGCCACGCGCGCGTGCCCCGCGGAAACGGCCGCCGCCCTCGGCGCCTCCCCCGTGAACGTCTCCACCAGCGCTGCCAGCACCGCCACCAGGCCCCGTCCGCCCGCGTCCACGACGCCGGCACGGGCCAGGGCGGCCAGTTGGGCGGGGGTCGCCGCCAGGGCCGTACCGGCGCCCTCGTAGGCGGCGCGGGCGACCGAGCCGCAGTCGCCCTCGGCGCCGGTGGCCGCGTCGGCGGCGGCGGAGGCGACCGTGAGGACGGTGCCTTCGACCGGGTGGGCGACGGCGTCGCGGGCGGAGTCGGCGGCGTTCCGGAGGGCTAGCCGCAGGCCCTTGCCGTCGGTGTGGACCGCCTCACCGTCGTCGGCGAGGACCTGGGCCATGCCCCGCAGGAGCTGGGCGAGGATCGTCCCGGAGTTCCCCCGGGCCCCTATCAGCGCGCCGTGCGCCATGGCCCGCGCGGCCTCGGCGAGCGTGGGCTTCCCCGCACCGGCGGGCGGGCCTCCGGTCTCGTGGCCCGCGAACACCGCCTCTACGGCCGCCGCGGCCGACTCCATCGTCAGGTAGAGGTTCGTGCCGGTGTCGCCGTCGGCCACCGGGTACACGTTGATGGCGTCGATCTCCTCGCGCGCGCGTCCCAGCGCCGCCAGCGCGAGTCCGCACCAGGTGCGCACCGCGAGAGCATCGAAGAATGTCTGCGGCACCTGCGGCACCTGCGCCTCCTTGAGCTGCTTGCCTGTTGCCTGCTTGGCTGCTGGACGTGGGACCGGGGGGACGCCGCACGTCGCACGCAGCGTAGACCCGCGGTGGTGACCGCCGGTAAGAGGGCCGGGACGAGGCCCGGACCAGCCATGGTAGTTTCGTTGTACGGACGCAGTCGTTGTATGCTGCTCCGGTTGTCCGATTCGGATCGATGATCCAAACCGGACACTCCCCCTGGCAACGCCACTCAGATCCCAAGTCATTGGGATCGTGATCCCGGCATGCCGGGATCAACCGTAAGTGCATCTGAAGTCTTTGGAGTGACCCGTGGCTGCCAACTGCGACGTCTGCGGCAAGGGGCCGGGCTTCGGCAACAACATCTCGCACTCGCACCGCCGTACGTCCCGTCGCTGGAACCCGAACATCCAGCGCGTGCGTACCGTGGTCGGCGGGACGCCGAAGCGCGTGAACGCCTGCACCTCGTGCATCAAGGCCGGCAAGGTCTCGCGCTGACGCTCAGCCAGCGCGCGGCCACTGCTGGTTCGCCGCACAGAGCCGGTCCACCGTAGGGTGGGCCGGCTTTTTGCCGTGCCCACGCGTCCTCTCGCACGTTCTTCTGCTGTGCCCGCACGCCCTCCCACATCTCCTTTTGCCGTGCCCGCACGCTCTCTTGCTGAACACGGTCGCCGGGTGCGGCGACGACCACGGCGAACCCGAGCGCCTCGCGCGCGTGGCGGCCGTACTACGGGCCCTGGAGGCTCCGTTGCGGCTGCCGGCCACGATGGTCATCTGGTCGCTCGTGGGCGGCCCGGTCCTGTCCGTGGAGGAAGGGATCCGGGCCGTGCAGATGAAAGACGATCCGTGGGGCCGGGCGCGCTGCTGGTCTTCCGCTCCGAGCGGCTGTCGTACGACCGCCGGGACACCGCCGCGCAGAAGCGGATCCTCGCCGAGCGTTTCGCGGGGATGGGTTGGGAGGCACCGAACGCCCTCAAGGCGCTGGAGGCGGCCGACGACCTGCACTTCGACGCGATCGCGCAGATCCATGTCGACCGGCTCACCGAGGGCCGGGTCGCGCTGCTCGGGGACGCGGGGTACGGCGCCACGATGGGCGGCATGGGCACCGGTGTGGCGATCGTCGGCGCGTACGTCCTGGCCGGTGAACTCGCCCTCCCGGGCGGTGATCACCGTACGGCGTTCGCCGCGTACGAGTCCCGGATCCGGAACTTCGCCAAGGGCTGCCAGAAGACCTCGGGCAACGCGGGCCCGTTCTTCGCGCCGCCCACCGAGCGGCGGATCCGCAGCCGGGACCGGACGTACCGGCTGCTCGCCTCCCGTCCGCTGGCGGCCTTCTTCAAGCGGCTCACCGAGAAGTCGGCGACGAACATCAAACTGCCGGAGTACCCCGTGTGAGGGCCCACCCGTGCGCCACGGGCCCGATCCCCCCGCCGAGCGCGAACCCGGCGGCGATCGCCCCGGTGACGTACTCCTTGGCCGTCGCCACGGCCTCCGGCACGGTCTGCCCCTTCGCGAGCTGCGAGGCGATCGCGGAGGCGAGGGTGCAGCCGGTGCCGTGCGTGTGCCGGTTGTCGTACCTGGGGGCCCGCAGCCAGTACTCCTCGGAGCCGTCGGTCAGCAGGTCGACGGCGTCTCCGGAGAGATGGCCGCCCTTGATCAGCGCCCATCGGGGCCCGTACGCCAGCAGGGCCTCGGCCGCCTCGCGCATCCCTGCCTCCGACCGGACCTGTACACCGGTGAGTTGGGCGACCTCGTCGAGGTTGGGGGTCGCGACGGTGGCCACCGGCAGGAGTCGCGTCCGTACCGAGTCCAGCGCGGAGGCGGCGAGGAGCGGGTCGCCATGTTTGGAGACGCCGACCGGGTCGACGACGACCGGCGCGCCCGTGGCGGCCAGCAACTCGGCGACGGCCTCGACGAGTTCGGCGGAGGCGAGCATGCCGGTCTTGACCGCCTGGACGCCGATGTCGTCGACGACGCTGCGGTACTGGGCGCGCACGGCCTCCACGGGAAGCTCCCAAGCGCCCTGCACACCGAGGGAGTTCTGCGCGGTGACGGCCGTGACGACGCTCATGCCGTGCACCCCGAGCGCGAGCATCGTCTTCAGGTCGGCCTGGATCCCCGCCCCGCCGCCGGAGTCGGAGCCGGCCACGGTGAGCACCCTCGGTGGGGCACCCGTCGGCCCGGCGGCCCCGGACCCGCTCATGACTCGATGTCCCCGAAGTGGTCCCAGCCGCCCTTGCTGGTCCAGGGCGCCCCGTCCACGGTCACCTGGGGCAGCGCGGAGGGGTTGAGGACCTCGCCGATCACCTTCCACCGCGCGGGCAGCTTCACATCCGGCGGGAAGGTCGCCACGATCGCGTGGTCCTCGCCGCCGGTGAGCACCCACTGGATGGGGTCTACGCCGACGGCCTGCCCGATGTCGTTCATCTGGGAGGGGATGTCGATCGCGCCGGAGCGGATGTCGATGCGGCACTTGCTCGCCTCGGCGATATGCCCCAGGTCCGCGATCAGCCCGTCGCTCACGTCGCACATCGCGGTCGCGCCGAGGGAGGCGGCGGCCGGCCCCGCGTGGTACGGGGGCTCCGGGCGCCGGTGGGCCTCCACGAAGGCGCGGGGCGAGCGGAAGCCGCGGGAGAGCACCGCGTGCCCGGCGGCGGACCAGCCGAGCCAGCCGGTGACGGCCACGACGTCGCCGGGCTGGGCTCCGCCCCTGGTCACGGGCTCGTGATTACGCAGATCACCGAGGGCGGTGATCGAGATCATGATGGTGTCCCCGCGGACGACGTCACCGCCCACCACGGCCGCGCCGGCGACCTGGCACTCGTCGCGCAGGCCGTCCATCAGCTCGGTGGCCCAGGTCACCGGGAGTTCGGCGGGCGCGACCAGGCCGAGGAGCAGCGCGGTGGGTACGGCGCCCATGGCGGCGATGTCCGCGAGGTTCTGCGCGGCGGCCTTGCGTCCGACGTCGTACGCCGTGGACCAGTCGCGCCGGAAGTGCCGTCCCTCCAGGAGCAGGTCGGTGCTCGCCACGACCCTGCGGTCCGGCGCCGCCACCACGGCGGCGTCGTCGCCGGGGCCGACCCGGACCGCCGGGGTGGTGGTGAGCCGGGAGGTGAGCTCCCTGATGAGCCCGAACTCCCCCAGCTCTCCCACGGTGCCCTTCATCGTCGTATCGCCCCTTCTCGTGCCGCTTCCAGTGTCACTCGCGCCCGGTCGCGGGCCATTCTCGTCCTCGGTACGGTCGAGTGGACCGTCAACTTCCGTCGTCCCCGCACCCCGGTGTGCGCGGCGCGGGCTCCACGGGTCTCCCCGCGGCACGTGGCGACGCGATACCGTGGCGTTCCTTTTCCCCACATGATCCTCGTGGCCGCCCTGGAGGTTCCGTGGTACAGGCGTACATCCTGATCCAGACGGAGGTCGGCAAAGCGTCGACCGTCGCCGACACGATCAGCAAGATCCCTGGGGTCGTCCAGGCCGAGGACGTGACGGGTCCGTACGACGTCATCGTGCGCGCCCAGGCCGACACCGTCGACGACCTCGGCCGGCTGGTGGTCGCGAAGGTCCAGCAAGTGGACGGGATCACTCGCACCCTGACCTGCCCGGTCGTGCACCTGTAGCCCCCGTCTACCCTTGGCCGGTGAACTCGTTCCGTCACCGGCACTCCGCTCGCCTCGGGCTGCCCGTCCTGGCCATGTCGTTGATCGCCGTCGCGGGCTGCTCCTCAGCAGACGACGGCGGCTCGGCGGCGGTTCCCAGCGCTGGGGCTGCCGCCGTGAAACTGTGCCGGAACCTGGACGAGGTGTTGCCGCGCGAGGTGGACGGTCTCGGCCGCCAGGATCCGCAGCCGGCCTCCGAGCTGACGGCGGGCTGGGGTGACGCGGTGATCATACTGCGCTGTGGTGTCCCTCAGCCGCCGAAGATGATCGACCCCGAGGTGGCGGAGGGACGCGATGCCGATGCCGTGGCCGGGGCCGTCGACGGGGTGGACTGGCTGATGGAGAAGCGGGACGACGGGTCGTACCGCTTCACCACCGCCAATCGCGCCGCGTATGTCGAGGTTGCGGTGTCCGCGGATCGGGCCGGGGAGGACACCTCGCCGATCCTTGTCGGGCTGGCGCCTGCCATCAAGAAGGCGGTTCCTGAGGGGGTTGGCTCCTGAGGGGGTGCCTCGGGAGGCCGTCGGGAGGCTGCGAGTCCGTTGTGGCTGGTCGCGCCCACGCGGTGGAGCCGCAAATCGATACAGCCCCGCGCCCCTTGCGGGGCGCTCCTCAGCGCAGGCCCGTCGAGCGGTGCAGCGCCGCCTGGATCAGGCGGTCCACCAGCTCCGGGTATTCGATGCCGCTCGCCTTCCACATCGCCGGGTACATCGAGATCGGGGTGAAACCGGGCAGCGTGTTGATCTCGTTGATCACGAACTCGCCGTCCTCCGTGAGGAAGAAGTCCGCGCGGACCAGGCCCTCGCAGGACGCCGCGTCGAAGGCGTCGACCGCGAGCCTCTGGACCTCGGCGGTCTCCTCCGGAGTCAGCGGGGCCGGGACGATGCCCGGCGTCGAGTCGATGTACTTGGCCTCGAAGTCGTAGTAGGCGTGGGCCTCCGGCGGCGGGATCTCGGCGGGGACCGAGGCCCGGGGGCCGTCCTCGAACTCCAGGACACCGCACTCGATCTCACGGCCGCGCAGGGCCGCCTCGACAAGGATCTTCGGGTCGTGACGCTGGGCCTCGGCGATCGCCTCGTCGAGACCGGCGAGGTCGTCGACCTTGGTGATGCCGATGGAGGAGCCCGCGCGGGCGGGCTTCACGAAGAGGGGCCAGCCGTACTCACCGGCGAAATCGATGATCTTCTTGCGGGCGGCGGACTCGTCGAGCTGCCACTCGCGCGGCCGGATCACCACGTACGGGCCGACCTTCAGCCCGAAGGAGGTGAACACCCGCTTCATGTACTCCTTGTCCTGGCCGACGGCCGAGGCGAGGACGCCCGAGCCGACGTACGGGACACCGGAGAGCTCCAGCATGCCCTGCAGGGTGCCGTCCTCGCCGTACGGGCCGTGCAGGACGGGGAAGACGACGTCGACCTCACCGAGCGCCTTGGGCACCGATCCGGGCTCGCTGTAGACGACTTCGCGGTTGGCGGGGTCGACGGGGAGCACCACGCCGCCCTCCCGCGACTCGGCGAGCTCCTCGACGCTGGGCGTGCGACGGTCGGTGATCGCCATGCGCTCCGGTTCGTCGGCGGTGAGGAACCAACGGCCTTCCCTGGTGATGCCGATCGGCAGGACGTCGTACTTCGTCCGGTCGATGGCCCGCAGGACGGCGCCGGCCGTGACCACGGAGATCCCGTGTTCCGAGCTGCGGCCGCCGAAGACGACGGCCACGCGCGGCTTGCGGGACGGCTGCTCAGGGCTCTGGGGGAGGTTCTCGCTGCTCATATCGCGTTGAGAGTACCCGTTGGTAGGGCGCCAGTCAGTGCCCATACTGTCGCTTTCGCTCAGCGTCGTTCCGGCTTGGCGCTGCGCGACATCATCTCCTTGAGGGCGACGACCGGCGGCTTGCCGTCGTGGACGATGTCGACGACCGTCTCCGTGATGGGCATGTCGACGCCGTGCCGACGCCCCAAGTCCAGCACGGACTCACAGGACTTGACGCCCTCGGCGGTCTGCTTGGTGACCGCGATGGTCTCCTGCAGGGTCATGCCCCTGCCGAGGTTGGTGCCGAAGGTGTGGTTGCGGGAGAGCGGTGAGGAGCAGGTCGCCACCAGGTCGCCGAGGCCCGCGAGTCCGGAGAAGGTGAGCGGGTCGGCGCCCATCGCCAGACCCAGCCGGGTCGTCTCGGCGAGACCGCGCGTGATGAGCGACCCCTTGGCGTTGTCGCCGAGGCCCATGCCGTCCGCGATGCCGACGGCGAGACCGATGACGTTCTTCACCGCGCCGCCCAGCTCGCAGCCGACGACGTCGGTGTTGGTGTACGGGCGGAAGTACGGGGTGTGGCAGGCGGTCTGGAGCCGCTGGGCGACGGCCTCGTCGGTGCAGGCGACCACGGAGGCGGCCGGCATGCGGGAGGCGATCTCGCGTGCCAGGTTGGGCCCGGTGACGACGGCGATGCGATCCTGGCCGACCTTGGCGACGTCCTCGACGACCTCGCTCATCCTCATGGCGGAACCGAGTTCGACACCTTTCATCAGCGAGACGAGGACGGTGTCGGGCGCCAGCAGGCCGGTCCAGTCGGCGAGGTTGGCGCGCAGCGTCTGGGAGGGGACGGCGAGGACGGTGAAGTCGGCGTCTGCGGCGGCCTCGGCGGGGTCGGTGGTGGCCCGCAGGTTCGCCGGGAGTTCCACGCCGGGCAGGTAGTCCGGGTTGGTGCGGGTGGAGTTGACCGCGTCCGCCAGTTCCGGACGCCGCCCCCACAGAACGGTGTCGCAGCCCGCGTCGGCGAGCACCATGCCGAAGGCCGTGCCCCACGAACCGGTGCCGAAGACGGCCGCCTTGACCGGCTTGCTCACTTGCCCTGCCCCTCTTCCTGATGTTCCTGTGCGCGCTGGACCGTACTGTGCTGCTTCTGATGGTCGACGATCGCCCGGGCGGTCCTGCGCCGCTGCTCGATCCGCTCCCGCTTCGGGTCGTACGGCGTCTCGGGTGCCTTCTCGCCGCGGATCTCCTCCAGCTGGTGGGTGACAGCGGCCATGATGACCTCCGTCGCGTCCTTCAGCAGGTCGGGGCTCATCTCCTGGCCGTAGAAGCGCGAGAGGTCCACGGGCGGGCCCGCGAGCACGCGGTGGGTCTTGCGCGGCAGGAGGCTGGGCTTCTTGGCGTACGGCGGCAGCAGTTCGTTGGCGCCCCACTGCGCGACCGGGATCACCGGGCACCTGGTCTGCAGAGCGACCCTCGCGGCTCCGGTCTTGCCGGTCATGGGCCAGCCGTTCGGGTCGCGGGTGAGGGTGCCCTCGGGGTAGAAGGCGACGCACTCGCCGCGCTCCACGGCGTCGATCGCGGCCCGGAAGGCGCTCAGCGCGTCGGTGCTCTCGCGATAGACGGGGATCTGTCCCGTGCCGCGCATCAAGGCGCCGATGAATCCCTTGCCGAAGAGACCGCTCTTCGCGAGAAATCGCGGAACCCGGCCGCTGTTGTACTGATAATGGGCGTACGCAAAGGGATCGACATGCGAATTGTGGTTCACAGCGGTGATAAAGCCACCCTCGGCCGGAATGTTCTCCATTCCACGCCAGTCCCGCTTGATCAGCACCACCAGTGGCGGTTTGGCGATCACCGCGGCGAGGCGGTACCAGAAGCCGATTCTCCGGCGGGGCACGCGGACACCTTCCTCTAGGACTTCCCAGGGCCCTGTTCCGGGGCCCGGAGCCGCACAAGTGTCGCCCCGGGCTGCCGGTCTGTCGAGAACACCGTACGCCCCGGCCTGCGGCCGCCCATTGCGCCCAGGTGACAATGGCGGCGACGAGAGAGGGACGGAACGCCGTGCAGTGGACCCTGGTCGTACCCCTGAAGCCTCTGGCGCGGGCCAAGAGCAGGCTCTCGGACACCGCCGACGACGGGGTGCGCCCCGGCCTGGCCCTCGCCTTCGCCCAGGACACCGTGGCCGCGGCCCTGGCCGCCACGGCGGTCCGGGGTGTGGTGGTGGTCACGGACGACCCCGTCGCCGCCCGCGAGCTGGCGGCCCTGGGCGCCCGCACCGTCCCGGAGCGCCCCCGCAGCGGCCCCCGAGACGGCCTGAACGCCGCTCTGCGGCACGGAACAGCCGTCGTACGCGATGTACGCCCGCAAAGCCCCGTGGCGGCCCTGAACGCCGATCTGCCCGCCCTGCGCCCCGAGGAATTGACCCGCGTCCTGAACGCGGCCGCCGAATTCCCCCGCTCTTTCCTCCCGGACGCCGCCGGCACCGGCACCACCCTGCTCGCCGCAACCCCCGGCCACGACCTCTCCCCCGTCTTCGGCCCCGACTCCCGCCTCCGCCACCGCCGCTCCGGCGCCGTGGAACTCACCCTCCCGACCGTCGACTCCGTACGCCAGGACGTCGACACCGGCGACGATCTCCGGACCGCCCTCGGCCTCGGCGTCGGCCCCCGTACGGCCGCCGCGGCCGCGCGCCTGCTGATCCCCGGCCAGTAGGCTGCGGCCATGCAGGCCACCGCGTACACCTACGACCCCGCCACCCGCACCGGCCAGGTCCTCCTCGACGACGGCACCCCGCTCCCCTTCGGCGCCCCGGCCTTCGACGCGGGCGCCCTGCGCCTCCTCCGCCCGGGCCAACGCGTCCGCATCGAGACGGAGGGCAAGGGCGAAGCCTTGCGCATCACCCTGATCACCCTGCAGACGCTCTGAACCACGGACAGGCCGCACCCGCCCGCGAACAAGTTCCCCCACGCCCCGCGAACAAGTTCCCCCACGGCGGACAGGCACCCCAAAACTCCCCAGAACACGCCGCGGGCCGGGCTCCTCGACAGG